>USJY01000298.1 GCA_900555065.1 uncultured Eubacteriales bacterium | reverse complement strand
CACGCCCAGGTTGGAGGCGAGGTGGCCGCCCGTATGCGAGACCGATTCGATCAGAAACGCGCGTATCTCGCCGGCGAGCTGATCGAGTTCGTCCACGCTCAGGTTTTTGATATCCCGCGGACTTTCGATAAAGTCCAGTATGCTCATTCGTTCGCTTCACGCTTTCTGCGTTTTTTGCCCGTCAATGCCGGCGCTGCAGGAGCTTGCGCGTAAACCACAGCAGAAATCCACTGCCCGGCAGGGTGCGCAGACGCGCTTCCGCGCGCAGCGAGTACGCCTTGGCGCGCTCCTTCGCCTCCTCCAGCCCGAACACGGACACAGAGGTGGATTTCCCGTTGTCCACGTCGCTCCCGACGTTTTTGCCGAGCTCGGACGCGTCCCCTTCCACATCGAGGATATCGTCCACCACCTGGAAGGCGAGGCCCAGCTGGTCCGCGTACTCCGAAACCGTGGTCAGCACGTCCCGCCCCGCGCCGCCCAACAGCGCGCCGCCCACGCAGGCGGCGTCGATCAGCGCGCAGGTCTTTTTCAGGTACATATCCGTCAGAATAAAGGCGTCGACCGGCTGGCTCTCCGACACAAGATCGATTCCCTGCCCGCCGATCATACCGGCAATCCCGGCGCTGCGGGAAATATAGGCAGCGGCCTTTACGCCGTTGAGCCCGTCCTTGATGGCGGCGTTGAGCATCAGTTCATAGGCGCGGTTGAGCAGCGCGTCGCCCGCGAGCAGCGCGACGGCCTCGCCGTAAACCATGTGGTTGGTGGGCCGGCCGCGGCGCAGGGTGTCGTTGTCCATGCAGGGAAGGTCGTCGTGGATCAGGGAATAGGTGTGGATCATCTCCAGTGCGAGCGCATAGGGCATGGCCCGCTCTTTATCGCAGCCAAACCGGGTCGCAAACTCCAGCAGCAGCACCGGTCTGACGCGCTTGCCGCCTGCCAGCAGGCTGTAGCGCGCGGATTCGTAGATACACCGCTCCGTAATTTTCTTCAGGGGAAACGCCGTCTGCAGCGCGGTCTCTATATCCGAGACGTACTGTTTGTATTGTTCCTCGTATCCCATTATCCCGCCTCACTGACAAAGGGACGTTCTTCCATTCCGCCCGCTTCGTCAGACGTCAACATGACGACTTTCTGTTGCGCCGTTTCCAGCAGTTTGTTGCAGTATCCGGCAAGTTCGGTGCCCTCCTCGAACAACGCGATGGACTGTTCCAGAGGGGTGTCCCCGCTCTCAAGCGCCTTCACAATTTCCTCCAGACGCTTGATCGCCTCCTCAAAACTCTTTTTCTGTGCCATTATATATCCTCCTTCGGAGTGGTGGAATCGACTGTGAGCATAGCGCTGCCGTCGGCAAACACGGCCGAGACCGTATCGCCCCTGTTCAGTTCGCCAATGCTTTTGATAATGCGCCCGTCCGGGCCGCGCAGCGTCATGCTGAGGACCACGGCTGCGATTTCGTTCCAGCAGCGCGCGATGCAGGCCAGCGCGCGCGCTCCGTCCGCCGCCTGCACGATGCGGTAGCGCGCCTCGAACGCCTGCCGGACTTCGCTTCGGTATCGCGCGTCCTCGTCGGCCACCAGCAGAATCTGCTTGCTGCGGTCCGCCTTTTTCTGCGCGTTCCCGCCCGCTGCGGACGACGCGCGCCGTTCTTTGAGAAGGGCTTCAAAATCCCCGCAGGGCATCGGACGCGCAAAATAATACCCCTGTACGTAGTCGCAGCCGATCTCGCGGAGCCGCTCGAGCTGCTCCTTCGTCTCCACGCCCTCCGCCACCACGCGCAGGTTCATAGAGCGGGCCAGGCCCATGATAAAGCGCAGTACCCCCTGGCTGACCGGCTTGGCCGTCTCGTTCTGGATGAACTGCATATCCAGCTTTAAAATATCCAGCGGCATCTGATTGAGCATGTTCAGCGAGGAATAGCCGCTTCCGAAATCGTCCATCTCGATCACGAAGCCCAGCTCCCGCAGGCGGCTGACGGTGTCGATGATCTGCCGCGGCGTTTCGGTATACGCGCTTTCCGTGATCTCGA
>USJY01000297.1 GCA_900555065.1 uncultured Eubacteriales bacterium | reverse complement strand
TCTCTTTGATAGTCCAGTTTCAACCCCGCGCCGTCTGCGGCTTGCACCACGGTGTCGGGCGCGTAAGCGGTGAGGGCTTTGTCAGCCCATATTCAGCGCTTCGCGGATGGCTTCCAGGTCGTCGGTCGTCAGTGCGGGATAATCCGCCGCGATATCGGCAAAATCCTCGCCGTTGGCAATGCGAATTCTAAAGGCACGGGTCATAATGCGCAGCTTCAAAGCGTTCAAAGTTTTCATCTTTTTATCCTCCAATCAAATCAGCCATCATCAAAATCAGATCGTCGTTTGCGGATTCCAGCGCGTCCGTGCGCTGCTCCACGTTGTTCACGCGCTCCTCAGTCGTCAGCGGCGGCGCGGGCAATGCGTCAAAGTCCGCATCCATCTCGGCCTGTGTCCGCTGCGCAACCAGCCCGTCCACGAGCTTGTAGCGGTACACGCCGCGCTCATCCGTGAGCGGCTTGAGCAGATAGTTGTTCTGCGCGTGCCGGTATCGGTCGCCCTCGCCCTCGTCAATCTGTGTCCAGCCGTCGCCGCTCACAAACGCGTCGCTGTTGATCGCCGTCACGCGCCCCGCTTCGTCGGTCTGCACCAGTACCTTGCAGCTCTCTGTGTCCATGTCATCCCTCCTTTACAGGTCGGCAGAAATGTCAATATCTCCCTGCGGAGATATCGTACCCGTCAAAATACCTGTTTCAGTGATTGCACATTTAATAATTGCTCTGTTGACGTTTGCGCTGTGCGCTGTTGCAGTTGCGGTTGTCGTTCCTTGCTTATTGCCAAGAGTGTAATAAAATTTCCCTGATGGTACAAGTGACGGCTTAATGCGCATTGTTTGCAATGGAATCATGCAATAAGATACACCGTTTGCACAATAACCCGCGAACGTTTCGTTCGTCGCCGTTATCCTCCGATAATATCGCAAGCATTCGGCCAGTTCCGCCGCGTATCCCTTCGGCACATACGGCGGCAGGGTCTCCGCCGTGTATTCGCCCTCGTAGAGCGCCGCCCAGCGGACGACCGCCGCCGTGCCGGTGCTTTCTGTGTCCGGCGAAATGTACACGTTCACCACTTCGTCCCCGGTCAGGCCATCCGGCTTTGTCAGCTTCAGCACCAGCGTGCGCTCCGCCGCGTCGCCCTGAAAATACGCCGTGCCAAAATTCGTCGTGCCGCTGCCGATGTAGACAAACAGTCGGCACGCCACCGGGAAAACGCCGCGTACCGCAAACGTCATCACGTCGGCAAACCGTTTCGCCTCGATCCGCTGCTGAATGCCCGCCGTCCAGCTCGTTTTGTCCGACACGATTTTCAGCCCATCCGCCGCCTGTGAAACCGTCGCGCCGCTCGTCCGCATCCAGCGATCCACAGCATACCCGGTCGCGCCGTGCGCCCCGTTCACGCCCGCCTGCGCAACCGGGTGGACAAAATCGCTGTTGTCCAGCAGGTTGTATACGCACGCGCCCGTGTCGCCCTTTGCCCCGGTTGCGCCCGTATCGCCCTGTGGCCCCTGCTCGCCCTTCGGCCCTTGCACTCCCTGTGGTCCTTGCTCGCCCTTCGGCCCGGTTGCGCCCGTGTCGCCCTGTGGCCCCTGCTCACCCTTCGGCCCTTGCGCTCCCTGAGCCTGTACGCCCGTATCCAGTTCGCCGACAAACCAGTTGCCGTTCTCGCCGATGTACGGCGACGCGCCGGACGGCCCCGTCAGTTCCGCTTTCTGTTCCGGGGTCAGGTCGTCAAAGGTCAGGTTGAACGTCTCCTTTGCGCGTTCGATGTGAACGCGCATTGGCGCGCACTGTACGCAGCCCGTGCAGCATCTCTCGTTTCCCTTCATTTCATCCCTCCTTGAGTGCGTCCACAATGTCCATTCTCCCCGGCGCGCACGGCGTAATCACCTCGCGGCAGGCCGTCACCTTTCCCTTGGCGTCCACCGCCGCTTCCAGGGCGAACCGAATGTCCCAGACATAGCTTCCGGGGCTGAGCTGCGCCGTGTCCGCGCTGGCAAACTCGATCTTCACGCGCCCATCCGCCTCCGGCA
>USJY01000296.1 GCA_900555065.1 uncultured Eubacteriales bacterium | reverse complement strand
AAGCCCCAGCCGTACGCCCGGCAGCGGCACGGGCAGCGGCACGAGCTGTTCCACAAGCGAAAGGCAGAGCCCCAGGGCGATGAGCAGGGCGTTTCGCACCAGCGTCCGAACCATGGCTGCACCCCCCCTAGCCCACGACCGCGTCGAGCTGCGCTACGCCCGTGATCTTCACCACGACCCGGTTCGGCAGGCAGACGACGGACTGCCCTGCGGCGCTGATTTCGCCGCTGCGCACGCAGATCTGGTCTGGGCAGTCCGAGTGCTCGACCCAGACCCGGCTTTCCTCAATGCGGACGGATATATCTTTATCGGGAATATCAATTGTAAGCGGCGCGGCAGCCGGCAGCTGCGCCCGCCGTATGACTTCGCCGTCGGAGAGTACGACGGCCTCCGTCCGCGCGGCGGGCCGCGTCCATTGAAACAGAGCAAACGCCCCTGCCGCGAGCAGCAGGGTTATGAGTACGACGAGAACATCGCCGCTCTTTATGCGCCGCAGCCGTTTCATCAGTCTTCGCGCGGCAGGCCCTGGCGGTACTTTGTCATGAGCCCCTTGAACAGGTTCGCCGCGGATGGCGGCGTCCAGGTAATGGAATTCGCGCCGGCTTCGATGGTGTCCCGGATGCTTTTATCGTCCGGCCCGCCCGTTGCGAGGATGGCCACGTCCGGATACTGTTCGCGGATATGGGCGACCACCTGCGGCGTGCGCGCGGCGGCGGACACGTTCAGGATGGACACGCCGGCGGCAAGCCTGGCCTCAATATCCGTATTCTCATCTACAACGGTGGCGACAATGGGGATGTCGATAGCCTGTTTGATGGCGCGAATAGTCTCGTTTTCCGTAGGCGAGTTGACCACGACGCCCATCGCGCCCTGGAACTCGGCGTGTTTGGACAGCTCGACTACCCGCTGGCCAGTCGTAGTACCGCCGCCTACGCCGCAGAACACAGGCGTGTCCGCGGCAAGCATCAGCGAATGTGTGATGACCGGCTGGGGCGTAAACGGATATACCGCCAGCACCGCGTCGGCATTGCTGTTGCGGATAATGGCGAGGTCGGTCGTGAAAATAATCGATTTAACGCGCCTGCCGAAAATGCGCATACCGCGGCATAAATATATGGATTCCGGCACCTTGACAAGGTGCTTGCGAAGCTCGCCGTTAAAATCGGGCGTCAATTCCGCTTTCATAGTGGTTACCTCCTTTTTATCGCCGCAGAAGCGTCGGAGCAAAGCGATCTGTGCTCCGGCTTATGTTTTCATTGGCGAAAAACAAGCCGGCCGCCGGCGCGCCTGCGCCTTTGTTCCAGCCGCCAACCGCTTTGCAGCGCTGCGCTGGCGTGCGTGCGGCTTTTCCATTGGCGGAGACATATGTCCCTGCCGCGTCGAAAACAGGCCGTGTAAGCTCGCGCCGGTTTTTTGCATGATCAAGAGCGCCCGCGCGCCGATGTGCCTTTTTTCAGCAAAGCCTGCGGCCTTTGGAGCAAAGTCCGTTTCGCTCCTTCTCATTTGTAAAAGGAACGCTCCATGCTTGTTCCGCGGCCGGCAGGCGCCGCCAGCTTCCTGCGGGCTGTGAAAATTCAAATCTCACAGGAACACAAACCGAAATATTCTATCCGCGCGGCGCGCCACGCGCCGCGCCGCCGCAAAGCTTTGCGTGCGCGCTTGCTTTTGCCGCCATCGAACATAGGGTATGTCCGGCGCGCGCCGCGTACGGAGCCTGTCCGTGTTTCCATTTTACAGTATGGTTTGTTTATTATATCATATTCTTTTTCCCCTGCCAATCCCCATGCCGTTATACCTATATAAATATATGGAAAACAGCCGCCGACCGCACGGAAAAGCGCCTGTCGCCGTATAAGTTGTGAAATTGCGGGAAAAGATATTGCGGCAGTAGAAAATCTATGGAAAAGGTTATTGACAAGCGCCGCAGCGCATGGTAAAATGAGAAAACACTACCGGGAGAGGTACCGAAGCGGTCATAACGGGGCGGTCTTGAAAACCGTTTGGGTGAAAGCCCACGTGGGTTCGAGTCCCACCCTCTCCGC
>USJY01000295.1 GCA_900555065.1 uncultured Eubacteriales bacterium | reverse complement strand
CCTCCAGCGGCGGGTTTTTCGGGTTGCCCATGGGGATAGACGGATCGTCGCTCTCCCAGCGGAAGCCCCACTCGGTACCCTGTTTGTCCTCGCCCAGATAGAAGCGGACAAGGTCGGTCTGAATAATATCGGAATTGCGTCTGTCGCCGTTGAAAAGGAAGAGAGGGACATAGTCCGGTTTCTGAAAGTGGATTGCGCGTTTTACCTGCTCGTATCTTGTCATTGTGATTGCCTCCTCATTTTTTCTTGCCAAATTTACGGGCCGCTTTGAACAGCGTGACGATGTTTTCAGGCGGAACGTCTTCCTGAATGCAGTGGGCGCAAGCAAAGATATATCCGCCGTCCACATTTAATATGTCGCGCTTGGCGTCAGCCTCCACTTCCTCGGCATTTCCAAAGGGGAGCACGGCCTGGGTGTCAAAGCCACCGTGCAGCACGATCTTATCGCCGAAATCGGCCTTGACGCGTTCCGGTTCCATCCTGGTCGTACCGGGCTGAATGGGATTGAGAATATCTACTCCCGCATAGATCAAATCGTCTATTATGTCGTATACACTGCCGCAGGAGTGGTGGAGATAGGCGGCGTCCGTAAACTGCTTGGTGTAGTCAATCCGCATTTTCAGATAGGGATTCACATATTTCTGGAACATTTCCTTGGAAACAAAGAGACTGTTCTGCGTCGCGAAATCGTCGCCGCTTGCGGTGTAGTGGATATATTTGCCGAGGTAACTGTAATAGATTTCGGTCACGCGTTTCTGGTATTTCCAGTAAATATCGAAAAACTTCTCTACAAAACCGGGATTGAGCGCCATCTGGATCATGAAATGTTCAAACCCGCACATCCAGCACCCCAGTTCAAACACGCCGTATACGGGAAGATCCGCGCAGATGACATAGTCCGTCTCCTCGTAAAGGCGTTTGGCCAGCGCCGCCTCGCGCGCGAGCGCTTCGCGGTCGATCGAATCCGGGTCCGGCCAGTCGAACCGGTCCAGGTCCGCTTCCTCCGCACCGCAGAGCGGAAACTTGACAATGTCCCAGTAGAGCCCTGTAAAAACGCGCTCGATACCGAACTCGTCTATGTAGCGCGTGGGCGACAGATTGCGGTACTGCGAACGCTTCGGCACCTGCACGGCGCCTACGCCGCGCGTATCGATGTCCAGCGCTTCAAGCAGGCGTTCGTCCAGCCGAACCACCTGGCCCCAGGGCAGTACGCCGCCCTTGGGCGGTTCGTAGGGAAACCCGAGATGGTCGAGCAGCGTATACATGCTCATCCCCTGCATGGTGGAAAGTGGACAGCCGCCAAGGTCGAGAATCAGGTCGTCCGGCGTCTGGTGGTTGAGAATCGCCTTGAAGTTTTCTCTCCGGCCCATGGAATCTCTCCTTTTGTCATAATATTGTTGTGTACAGGACAGGCTTTTTGTGCTATACTGTTGTCGCAACGTATGGAATATTATTTGTATTTGATTTTACAATAGCACACTGCAAACGGCTCTGTCAATAGAACCGCGCATATGTATTTGTAAAAGAAAACGGCTCATTTAAACGTTTTTTTGACATCCGGTTTCGTGAAGGCAAAATAGTACAATGAAACGCAAAATAATTCAATCAATCCGCGGTGGATTGCCGTACAATATAGGTGAAACAGATGGAACAGATGAAAAATGACGCTGCGAATAAAATCGCGCTTACCGTGGAAAACGCGTGTAATGTTTCGTGCCGCGCCATCCGTCCGAATCAGTCGAGGCAGCTGCCGGACTGCACGTTCTGCCGGCTGTGCAGCGCGGAACAGTACCGTACCGGGCGTGCGCGGAAATGCGAGGGGATCGTCAACTACGCGTATTACCAGTCCGAAAAGTGGGGCGGGAAATACGAGTTTTTGTGCCCTGCCGGCTGCGCGTTTATCGCGGTTCTGCTCAGACAGAACGACGAGGACGGAATCGCCATGCTGACCGGCCCGTTTCTAATGGTGGAGCTGGACGATTTCTGTGAAAACGATCTGTCCGTTCTGTTTCAGGCCGAGCCCTCGTCCGAAGTGGTCCGCGCTGCGGCTGCGCTGCAGT
>USJY01000294.1 GCA_900555065.1 uncultured Eubacteriales bacterium | reverse complement strand
AAACTTCCCCGCCCTGCCCCCCGACTTCCAAATCAGCTTTCAGCGCGAAGCGGGAGTCATTACCCTCTACGGCGGCGATACGAATACGACCGTCGAGTCCATGGCGGACAGTCTCAGCCACGAATACGGTCATCATTACACGTTTTATTACATGTTCCCCGACTTTACCCGGGAAGAGCAGTATATGCAAAGCGAATACGCACGTCTGCGCGGTCTGGACCCGGACACGGCGGAAGCAACCTCCCAAAGAGATGAATACTACAATGAAAACCACCATCTGTTCATGGTTGAAATCGCCGCAGAGGACTACGTCGTGCTCATGGGCTCGCCGAACACGCGCATGATCGGCGATTACTGCGACGTGCAGGACAGCCTGTACGGCGAAACCGACGAAGAAACGGTCAGACGCAACTGCCTGATCCAGGAGAACCTCATGCTGCCGATGGCCTATGAGCAGGAAGGGCTCGCCGAATACTTTTACAGCTTTATCGGACAGCAGCCGCCGTCGGTCGCACCCAGGCAGAGTATTGAGATCGAAGTGCAGCGCCAGTCTGTCGCCTATGACCTTGTCAGCGGATACAGGACCTTTACCAGCCATACTCTTACCTGGAACAAAGCCTACGGCGACGACGCGGTCTACACCCTGGTCACATACGATGAAAGCGATTACGGCAACACAGTTCGTCCTATCAAGACCGTGTACCCCGGCGAACAAGCGCGCGCCTATATAGGAAGCGTTGTGCTGGACCAGGGCAGTTCCGTGACATATTGCGAGGACGGACTCAACGAGGGTACGCGCACCTTTGTGGTCACCGCCGTACTGCCGGACGGGTCAATGTATAAATCCGATCCGCTGGTGTATACATTCTGAAAAGGGGAATGACAATGAAAAAGAGCCTGACTCTCCTGCTGACCGCCGTACTGTGTCTGCTGCTTACTGCAGGCTGTGTACAGGCGAACCTGGAGTGCGGCGTAACGGAAGCGTGCGACGCCTATATCCGGATAGATATGCAGGTCGACCTTTCCGGGATGCAGGCGTACGAGGCACAGGAAATACGCGACGGGCTGCAGCTTCTGACCACCTATTACCGCGACGAACTCGGTTACGACGTACAGGAAAACATCAGGGAGGAGACCGATATTGCGCAGGTGCGGATGACGCTGACCCGTACTGCGGAAAGCCACGAGGCCGCCTTTGCAATGCTGGAAGAAATGCTGACCGACGAATCGCTCACGCCCTTCACCACCGTTTCCATGGACCATACCGGGGGCCGCAGCGAACAGTGCTTTGACGCGGCCGTTACGCTGGACGCGGATAAAATTCTGGCTACCGCCAACCTAGGCGGACAGCCGAAGGCGTTTCGGGAATTCTGGGAACAGGGTCTGGAGCAGAGCTCGTTCGGCCTGACGCTGACCCTGCCCGCAAGCGAAATTGCGGACGCCGCGGGCGAGGTTACGCAAAACGGGCAAACAGCCAGCGCCAGGACCAGCGTCCGCTTTGACGGTCCGACTGACCTGCGGCTCGTCACCCGGGTCCATTACAGCGGCGGCAAAATCAGCAAAACTCCTTCCGGCGCCGCGCTTGGCAATCTCCAGCGCGGGCATACGGCAGTTCTTATCGCGCTGTGCGTCTTTGCCGCATTGGCCGTATGCTGTACGATTGCCGCTGTATGCCGGAGAAGGAGCAAAGCTGCGGCCGGCGAGCCGCGGGATTTGCAGACATAAAAACAAAAAGGGGGCGCATGCGCCCCCTTATTGTTTTTATATAAGACGCCGCAACTGCAGCGCCGTGCTTTCCCGCGCCGTACAGTCCGTACGCGCTATTTGCGAACCATCCGAACAATGGATGAAACCAGCGAACAGCCGACGGCAATCGCCCCTGCGCTCGCCGCAGTTTTGATACCCTGGGAAACGAACTGCTGCATGTTCCCGTTTAAAAGGGCTTCCATCGTATAGTAGATGCCGCCTCCAGGGACCATGGGAATAATTCCGATAATCAGGAAAAGAGTCGCCGGCGTCTTATGAATTCGCGCAAACACCTCCGCCAGCACCGCCACTACGAT
>USJY01000293.1 GCA_900555065.1 uncultured Eubacteriales bacterium | reverse complement strand
GCGGATGGGAGCGCCGCGGCGGTGGCGCGGGATTCTATATTCATGTATGGCGCATGACGGATTCGTGTTTTATGAAGGGAGTTTTTTGATGGGTGTTTGGATTTTGATGCTGGCCGTCGATCTGCTCGTTCCGGCCTTGATGATCGGCTTTGGAGCGTATTTTTCAAGACGCGCGCCCAAACACATCAATGCCGTGTTCGGCTATCGCACCGCCCGTTCCATGCAAAACCGGGATACCTGGGTTTTCGCGCACCGCCACTGCGGCAGGCTGTGGTTCTTTGCCGGCTGGATCCTGCTCGCGGCCGCGGCTGCGGCGATGCTGTGCCTGCTCGGACGGAATGCGGGTACTATCGCAATCGGCGGCGCGATCGTTGCAGGGGCAGAGGTCGTGGTGCTGGTCGGTTCGATCATTCCGACACAGCGCGCGTTGAAGCGGACGTTCGATGCATCCGGCCGCCGGCGCGAAGAATGACACCCCCGCGGGCCGGCCGGTCGAACCGGCGCGGCGCCGCGTGCGGGCCGTCGTTCAGGCTGGAATGTGTTTGAAAACAGCGTATCGTTCGCGCTGAGAACCGTGGAGCGCCGCCGGCATAACGGCCTTCTTGCGGCGGGGTGCTGAACTGATCCTAATAAAACAGACAGATGGGAACAGCAAACAGGCTGGACGCCGGAGCATATCGTATGATGTCAAGCCGGTAACGAGTCTAATACGCTCGTGGTTATAAAACCAGATGTAGCTATTGATCGGTTCCCGTGCTTGCGCGACGGTGCGAAGGCCATGTCGGTGGATACACGCGGCTTTGAGCGTGCGAAGAAGCGCTCCGCCGGCGCGTTGTCCAGGGGCGTTCCCGGTCTGGACATAGAGGGAGAGAACCGGCACTCCTATGCCAGGCCTGCGTACTCGCCGGAGGCGAATGGATGATCGTGCCCTTGCGCACCATGTATTTTGCCTTTTGTACGGTGCGCAAGACAAGCCGGTTGTCCAGATACCCATGTCATTTCGCGGGCCACGATGGACTTAGCGCAGCGTTCCTTGATCGGCGGCAAGTACAGTGCGCCTTGCCTGGTATGGATGCAGCCGATGTCCGTCACTCATTTTTCGTTTGGACGCCGGGCGTTAAAATCCTGCTGCAACAAATTCTCATAGCGGACATAGCGGTAGGGATTTCCTCTGGCACGGCGTATCTCCGACAACAGGCTATGTTTCTGCATGACGCGCAGCACCGCCTTTTTGTGGACTGCAAGTCCTTTCTCTCCCGCCAGCCACAACCTGACACGGCGGCAGCCGCAGGTCTTTCGGCTTTTTTGCCGGCATATGGCGATCCGGGTCCGCAGCCATGCGTAGTACCCGCTGCGGGATACCCCGAAGAAGCGGCACGCTGAATCCATATTTGTTCCTGCGAATTGCGCTGGATTTGATCTGCGGCCTCACATCCTCCCGGCAAAGTGAAGAAAATCCTTGCAGAGCTTCAGTTCCTTGCGCGTGGGTTCTGGATGGGGCTGGCGTCCGGGCCTTCCGGCCGGATGCTTTTTCGGGTCCTGACCGTGCAGATCCCTATACTGCTTACGAAAATAGCAGTTCGCCGCGTCTAATGAAAGCCCCATATCCTGCGCTATTTCCCGATAGGTTTTCCCATCTGACCGTATCCGCTTCGGCGGGACGGCATTGCCCGGACCCGCGGCGCGCCGCCGCACCCCGGAACAGGGATCGAAGGGCATGGCGGCGGAACCGACCGAAACGCGGGGAAACGGAAAGCGCGCTGGAAATGCCGGTGCGGTTGCCCGAGGGATGAAAAAGTCGGTTGTCACGAATGGAGGCGCGGGTCGGATCCTGATTCAATGGAGCGCGACCGACCCTCCGGCATCCCTTGTCTGCGTGATCCGGGGCTGCAAGCCGTCGTCCGTAAATCCGCGGCGGCTCTGAATAAAGGTTTTTCTTATCAAAACATCGCGCGGCTTACGCGCATATGCGCCGCGCCGCCGCGGCGGCGTTCCTTGCAGAAAGCCAACGCTGGCGCGTTCGTCAAGACGCGCTTTCAGGCCGTTGCGGAACTAAATCGATATTTGCTATAAATATTTTTTTAATTTGCAACCGAACCGCATCTTTTTCTGTCTATATAGATGTAGGCAATCGTTG
>USJY01000292.1 GCA_900555065.1 uncultured Eubacteriales bacterium | reverse complement strand
TCGTCAAACTGGTTGGGGACAATTGTGAAGAGATAACCCATAATCAGCCAGAATGCCACTTCAGAAATGGAATTCCCGAAAAAGATGCCCATCATTGGGAAAGCGCTGGTGGCGAGCAGAATAACGATAAACAATAGAGGAAGATACCTGGAATTCCCAGTTTTGTATTTCTTGGACAGGAAGCTGCGGTATAGCGTTTGCAGACAGTAGAAGATCAACAGCAGGAATATCGCCGCTCCTACAATTCCCGTCGTGACCAGCACAGCCAGATAGCCGTTGTGGATTGAGTATTGCTTTTGGTTTATGATTCCGGCGGGAGAATACTTTTCTGCATAGGCCAGGTGGTTGCGCGGCGAGGTGCCGAGAATCGGGGATTGCTGAAAAAGCGTCAGCGCGTCGGCCCAGATGGCAAACCGTTGATTGGAGAAGTCATGGTCCTCGCCGACGTCTTCTCTATCTATTTTTACCGGTCTGAGCGGATGATGCGTCTCGCTTTTGGTTGACATTTCGCTGTAGATGGAGGGCATGTAGGCAAGCGCTTTGTGAACATAATTGTTGCAAAATAAAACGGCAACTGCAATCACTGCGCTGCAACCCACGCAAATGATACGTTTCGCAAGTCCCTTTTGCTGTTTTCGGTCCATGCGCTGGAAGAAGTACAGGGTCAACACGACAAACAAGGCGATCGCTCCTGCAAGCAGCGTAGTACGAGAACCTGCAAGAACGGCATAGAGTACACAACAGTAGATATTGAATATATGATAGATTTTACTGAACCGCCCGCATTTTCCGTACACGCAGGATATGCTGATACTGATGCTTACCAGAGACAGGACGCCGGCGACGTTGGGATCAGTGAACACGCCGAACAGGCGCTCCTGCATAAATCCATATTCCGTAACCGACCAGTCCGCCATCGTAACGTAGCCCCCGGTTTGGGTGATGAACAGGGCCATCGACAGTACGATACCAGCCAGCCAGATTACAGTGTACGGGGTAAAAACCAGCTTCATTTCACGAAACACCTGATTTGCGGATTTTCCCCGGCTGGAGGCGAATAATATGAACAGATGGATAGCAGTCCATACAATCGTCTTTATATTCGAAACGACGCCATACTGGAAGTTGTACAGGGTGGAAACGCAGCACACAAGCAAAAAGGCCAACATGCATAGCGTGACACGGGACGTGAGCGGAATTCGCCCGGACAGGAAATCATATGCAACCAATAAAGCTCCGCAGACCGCGAACACGCTGTACAGACAGGAGTCCACAATCGCGGGGACATATACGCAGTAAGGGATCAGTTTATGCAGCGTGATAAATATGACAAAGCAGATAATATACCCCAAATGAATCTGATCCATCCGTTCTTTGCTGCACAGATTATTTAACCGTTCAGAAATCCTGTGAAAAAAAGAGATCATGGAGCGTATCCAGCCTTTCTTTTATAGATAAAGACAATCGCAAGAGCTGCATACCGGCTGCCATGTAAAACAGGCGCATAAAGGCGTCCTCCGGCTGTACGAAATGAACGGACAACAAGCCTGCGCACGGCATAGGTATGGATTTGCGCATCTCAAGGGGGGGGGAGCCGCTTCCGCTGCGGATGCGCTGGCAAACGGAGGCGCTCTCTATAAAAACATGGAGCTTGCCTACACGTTCCACTGGAACACCGTCTTAAACGGCGTTGTCAGGTCGGTCGCCATAACGCGGCCGATGTCGGCAATGCCCGAGACCGGGCTGTCCTCATAAATAATGGTTTGAATCCGGTTTTGGAAGGTGGCGTCCTGCGTCAGCTCGATCGCACGCGCGAAGTCGGCTCTGCCGGAACGGCTGCATCCGATCAGGGTGAGGCCCTTTTCCAGAACGTTGCGCGTGTTGACGGCGACTTTATTTTCAGAGACGCCCATGAGCATCACCACACCCTGGGGGCGGATATAGCGTATGATATCGTCAATTGCATTTGCGCTCCCTTCGCCGCCGCAGCATTCAAAGGCATGGTCCACCTTAAATTCGGACGGGATGGAGTTTGCGTACCAGGTCTCGTTAACAAAGGTGAACTGGGAAAGCTTGCGCGGATCCATGCCTACGACGGCGATCTCCGTCTCGGGGAAGAGCTTTTTCATAGCGCAGCAGACGACATAGGACAG
>USJY01000291.1 GCA_900555065.1 uncultured Eubacteriales bacterium | reverse complement strand
TGAGATCGCGACGCTGATCGCCCGCGCACCCAAGCTCTACCTGTTCGACGAGCCGGAGGCCGGCATTGATCTGTGGAGCTTCCATAACCTCATCCGCGTGTTCCAGAAAATGCGTGATGAGAAAAACGGAACCATTATCATTATCTCTCACCAGGAGCGCATTATCGAGATTGCGGACAGGATTATCGTCGTCTCCGGCGGCACAATTACGGGGACCGGGACAAAGGACGAGATTCTTCCGGGCCTGCTCAAGGAGTCGAATGCCTGCCGCTATTACCGCGAGGAGGTGCGCATATGAACGCTGTCATCCAGAAAATGCTGGGCGTAATCGCCGGACTTACCGGCGAAAAACCGGCCGGAGCATACAATATCCGGGTCGACGGAAAGAGCGCGGGCCGCGCCAGCACCGAACACATACAGATTATCCCGAAACAGGACAACCCGGGCATCGACATCTATGTCGCGCCCGGCACAAAGGGCGAATTTGTACACATTCCGGTCGTGGTCGAACAGAGCGGGCTTGTGGACCTGGTATATAACGACTTCTATATCGGCGAGGACAGCGACGTACAGATTGTCGCCGGCTGCGGGATCCACAACGACGGGCTGCACCTGTCCCAGCACGACGGCATACACACCTTTCACGTGGGCAAAAACGCCAGGGTGAAATACGTGGAAAAACACTATGGCGAGGGCGGCGGTTCGGGCAAGCGTGTGCTCAACCCCGTGACCCGCGTCCACCTTGAAGAGGGCAGTTATCTGGAAATGGACACCGTCCAGATTGAAGGCGTCGACTCCACCGACAGGGTTACGGAGGGTACGGTCGGCGACGGCGCGACGCTTGTCGTGCATGAAAAGCTTATGACGAGCGGAACGCAGACGGCGACGACCACCTTTGCAGTGGATCTGAACGGAAAGGGTTCCAGCGCCAACATAACCTCCCGTTCGGTGGCGAAGGGGGAATCGGTCCAGAAATTCCTCTCCAAGATACACGGCAACAACGCCTGCATGGGGCATTCGGAGTGCGATGCGATCATTATGGACGGCGCGGTCGTGCAGGCCGTCCCGGAGATACAGGCCGGGCATGTGGACGCTTCGCTCATTCACGAGGCCGCCATTGGCAAAATTGCGGGCGAGCAGATTATGAAGCTTATGACGCTGGGGCTCACTTATGAACAGGCCGAATCGGAAATTGTAAACGGCTTTTTGAAGTAGTATGGAGCCGCTGTGCGCTGGCGTCTGGCGGGAATACGGTGCGGACGCATCGTGTACAGCGCGGAGGCGCGGACGCGGAAAATCGCGCGCGGGCGGCGTACAGCCGCGGCGCCCGGCCAGGAATCATTTGCGTTTTGCCCTGCATTTGGTTTTTCAGCGCATGCGTATTTGGATGTGCAAAAAGCGGACATGTTCCACATGTCCGCTTTCTTTTTTGGTCACCGCTTTGCGGGGAGGGTGCGCCGCGGGCAGCGGGCAATGCGTGCTGCTGACGGAGGGCCTCAACCAACCATAGAGAGATCCTGTCCGCGCGGTCGCCGTTTACGGGCTGCAGGGCAAACGGCGCAAGCGAAATGGATTGCGGCGCGACTTAAGACGCTTTCCAATCATGGCCCTGCAGGGCCGATTTAAATTGCCGGTTTCGTTGTCGGCTTCGGCGTGCGGGCATTGGCTCCGGGCTGTGCGGCGCCGCCGGCGCGGGCGGCGTACGGCAGATCGGCGCGGCGGGGCCTGTGAAAATGCGCGTTGTGGGCGCGGCGCGTTTTCGTTTTGCCGCGGCGCGGACGACGCATTCAAGCAGCTTTGCGGCGCCTGCGCCGTCGGTCGCGATGGCGCGCGCCATGTCGGCGCACAGTTCGGTCAGGGCCGTGACGAAGGTACGGTACGCCTCTCCCCTGTCTGTAATCCGGCTGTTGCCGGCAAGGCCGCTGGCGAGCACGGTTACCATGTCGTTGGTGCTCGTGTCGCCGTCGATACTGATCATGTTGAACGTCTCGCCGACGACCTCGGTCAGGGCCGCCTGCAGCATTGGACCGTCAATGTCCACATCGGTGGTGATAAAGCAGAGCATGGTTGCCATATTCGGGTTAATCATGCCCGATCCTTTTGCGATCGCACCGATCCGGCATTCCCTGCCGTCCAGTTCAAACCGGAAGGAGAGCTG
>USJY01000290.1 GCA_900555065.1 uncultured Eubacteriales bacterium | reverse complement strand
AGTACCCACCTTCAGTTGCGCTGCAAATACAGCGTTTCTGCCCCAGGCGACGCAGGGAATGTAATCTGACTTTCCGAACTTTCGGTTGACGGCGATGAGAATGTCGGAAATTTCGCGTCCCAGCGGCGTTTTACGATAAGATACGGGTTTACAAATAAAACCGCAAAGCGAAATTTCATTCTGGAATGTTGGTTCAATGTCGATCAGCAGCTCGACATGCGTCGCAAACAGGGACAGCGACAAATGATTTTTGCCGCACTCGACAACGTTGCGTGAGCGGTATTGACCCTGAATCCGTAAAACGTCCTGCAGAGATATATTTTTTGCTGCATAAACTTTTTCCGGTAAAATGACTCGTAACACATCCATCGTGCCGCTGGTCCGCATGACATGGATGGGAAAGGAATAGAAGTCCTCGTCATACATTGTATGGCTGAAAACCGGCAGTTCATTGACAACGCCGCTGATAACAGCGGCATTGTTGACTCTCGTCGTATTTTCCATTATCAATCCTCCGGAGTTGTAAGCAAAATCAGCGCGCATGCGAGCATAGCCGTGTAAACGTCCTGAACCGGCGGGATGTTTTCATAGAGATATTCCTGCATCTCCAGTTTTTGTCCGTAAACACCTTTTATCTCCCGGAACAGAGTCAGGATAATGGAGTCGTCATCTATACTGGATACAGAAATGGTATTTTTTTCATTGATACCGCAGGTAACTGCCGTAAGCTGCGCCGAACGCAGGTAGGAAATATCCTCGAAGCGCGTCGGATCAAAAACTGCAATCCCGTTTTTTTTCATCATTCCGTCTGCATTTCCATGAATCTCGGATACATCCTTTGCAATAAGCAGAACATCCGCCTGAAAATTTTTCGGGTATTTTCCGGGTCCAGCCTCCAACAGCAGGATATCTGGTTGGGCTTCAACCGTTCCACCACAGCAGCGGTTCTTGTCAACCCACAGTATCTTTCTGTACTTGGAAACACAGGCCGCGAAATCCGGCGTCACACCGTTTTGGCATAACAAAATCGCTCTGATCAAGGGAGTTCCTCCATACGTTTACTCCAGAAGTGTCACCTGACGTCTGATGTCCCGCGTCACTGCTGATTCTTCAAGGTTTGCAGCGTCGCTGGAATCGGCGTTTTCCTCAGAGAACGTTCCTTGTGTGTCGTCACTTTCCGGGCTGGTTACTATATATTGTTGCCCGGTGTGGTCTATATTATAATTTTCATAATAGATAAGTTCCGAGATTTTGACAAGCTGTATATCCTTAGCCTTGAGCGATTCCAGAATCATTGGAAGCGCTTCAGGGGTATGCAGCGCCGCGTTGTGGAACAGCACGATCGACCCGCTCTGCACCTTGCTTGTCACGCGCTTCGTGATCTCACCCGCCGAGATGCCCTTCCAGTCGAGGGAATCCACGTCCCACTGGATCGGCTCCATGCCTATCGAGCGGATGGTGGAGATGACGTGGTCGTCATACTCGCCGAACGGGCAGCGGATGAGCGTCGGGCGGACGCCGGTCAACGCCTCGATCTTATCGTTGCAGGTGTTCACGTCTGCGATGATCTGGTCGGCGGTGAGGGAATTATAATGATCATGCGCGTTGGAGTGGTTCATGAGCTCATTGCCGCTGTCCACGATGGCCTTGGCCTGTTCGGGATACTGATCCGCCCAGTTGCCCACGACAAAAAAGGTACAGGTGACGCCGTACTCCTTGAGCACGTCGAGGATCTTCTGTGTGTTGTCCGCCCCCCACGCCGCGTCAAACGAGATGGAGCACACCTTCTGGTCGCGCTGGACACAGTAGATCGGCAGCTGGCGCGTGGCGGCCGACGCGCTGACGGCGGCGGGATAATTGACGGCGGCAAAGATCGCCGCGGCGGCCAGCACCGCCGCGCCCAGCGTCAGCCATTTGCGCCGGAGCACCAGAAAGCGCGGCGGCTTCTTCTCCTTTTCAGACTTCTTCCTGCGGTCAAAATGAAACAGCATCAGCATATCCTCCCCAATTCTCTTGGTAGAGGGTATGCTGATGCTGTTCATATCATGCAAGGGGGACGGGCTTTACTCGATGCCCGCCAGCGTTTGGGCTTCGGCGACGTACTGGTCGATGAGGCCCTGCTCCTGCATCTCGGCGATCTTTTCGTTCAGGTAGGCGA
>USJY01000289.1 GCA_900555065.1 uncultured Eubacteriales bacterium | reverse complement strand
AAGAGATGCGGCGGATTATTACCGAGGTGTACGACGCATTGAAGGAGAAGGGCTATAACCCGATTAACCAGATCGTCGGCTATATTCTTTCTGAGGACCCTACTTATATCACAAACTATAAAAACGCCCGTTCTCTCATCTGCAAAATCGACCGGGACGAGTTGTTGTACTCCCTGGTAAAATCCTACCTGTCCGAATAGGGCGGGCGCGGAAAATGTTCGTGCAAAATTCTCAAAACCATACTGGTTTTGAGAATTTTCATATGTAAAAGCTTCTGTCTGAAAGCGAGGAGAACCATGTTTATACTGACAGCGAACCAGATGAAAACAGCCGACGGCTACGCCATCCATACTTTGGGCATACCCGGCGCAACTCTGATGGGCCGCGCGGCGCAGGGAATAGCGGAGACCATTGCGGAAATGACGCCGAACGCCCGCCGCGCCGTGCTTGTATGCGGTAGCGGAAACAACGGGGGAGACGGCCTGGCGCTGGCGGGGATACTGGCCCGTGGCGATGTCTCTGTCACCGTGGTGCTTTCGTCTGCACGCGCCCTGTCCGAAGATGCGGCATACTATTTCAATCGGTTGCCGGAGCAGGTGCAAACGCTTCGGTTTACGGACGACAGCGCGGCATGCCTGCGCGAAATTGCAGGAGCTGACATCGCTGTGGACGCGCTGTACGGCACGGGCTTCCGCGGCAGCCTGACCGGTGCTGCAGCCGAGCTGGCCGCCGCAATGAACGCGTCGGCCGCCTCCGTATGCAGCGTGGACATTCCGAGCGGCTGCAACTGCGACACCGGCGCCGCGGAAGGCGTCGCCGTACAGGCGGATTATACGGTCACCTTTTCAAATAAAAAACCATGCCATTTCCTCTATCCCGCCGCGGGCCTGTGCGGTAAAATCGTGGTGAAGGACATTGGCATCCCGACAAAGGCGGTCCTTGCCGCAAACCCCTATATATGTGAAACGACAGATCAGGACATAGCCGCCCTGCTGCGGTCCCGCCCGCAAAACAGCCATAAGGGCACCTTCGGCAGGCTGGGCCTAGTCTGCGGTTCTGACGATATGCCCGGCGCCGCCGCTCTCGCCGTGTCCGCGGCGCTGCGTTCCGGCGTAGGCCTTGCAGAATTGGCTTCCGTTCCGTCCGTTGTACAGCGGGTCAGCGGCAGGTTTTCCGAGCCGGTCTATCTCACGCTTGCGCAGGCTGGCGGCCGTATTTCCGCCGAAGCGCTTGACGCGCTGCGCGGCCTTTGCGGTCGCGCGCAGGCCCTGGTCGTCGGGTGCGGGCTTGGCGGCGGCGATACAGTCGGCAGGAGTGTGATGGCGTTGACAGAGGCCGCGCAATGCCCAATATTGATCGATGCGGATGGCATAACGGCTTTAAACGGGAATATACATGTAATAAAGAACCGTCGTGTAGAAACGGTCCTGACGCCCCATCCTCGCGAAATGGCGCGCCTGTGCGGCCTGACGGTCGAGCAGGTGCAGACATTCTGCCGCGCCAACATGCCGTCGTTCCGCATGCCGCGTGAGGTGGAATTCTTGCCGGAGCTGCCGAAGAACGCCACCGGCAAGGTGCTCATCCAGGCGCTGAAAAACCGCTGAGCACGCGAAAATACAGCACACTGGCGCGTCCCCGTCTGCCCGGCAGATGGGGACGCTTTTTGCCGTTCTGACCACGGAGACGCAAAAAAGCAGGGCCGCTGTTGCGGCCCTGCTTTTGATCGGGAGATGCGCTTTTATTCGCCGTCGCCGAATTCCTTCTCGATGGCTTCGTTGTCCGCGCCCAGCGCTCTGTGCTGTGCATAGAGATCCTGCACGCCGAGGCTGTCAAAATAGATCGGCATCTGCGCCAGATACGCCTTGTTGCCCGACGGATAGGTGTGCTCGATCAGGTAGCCGTTGGAGACCGACTGCTCGAGCCACTCGCCGGAAAAGCGATCCTTGTACTGGTTAAGGATGCAGCTCGGCACATCGTAGGCGACGAGCTCGTCGAGGATATCCTGCGCGTCGCGCTTGAGCGCGTACTCACGGATGATGTCCACGAGCGCGGAGCGGTTGGCAATGATCGTCGTCGACTCCTTGGTCGTGAAGCGCGGGTCGGCCACGACCTCTTCCGGCACACGCAGCGCCTTGCCAAACTTCGACCAGACACTCGTATAGTCGTTGACGAACACGTA
>USJY01000288.1 GCA_900555065.1 uncultured Eubacteriales bacterium | reverse complement strand
AAGGTATTGCAGGCAGCCCAGGGTATAGAGCGCGTCCTTCTGCAGCCGGCATCTGTCCTGCACATTCGGGTCGTGGATAATGTCCATATATTCGCAGGCCAGTTCCTCATAGGGCGTTTTATCAAACTGAAATCCAAGGTCGCGGTAGTACTCCCGGATGGGGAAGCGAAATACCCGCTTGTACGCGTCTATATCAGGCAGGGGTTTAAGCCCGTGCCGCTGTAAAAGCAAGTTGATACTCTCCAGGCAAAAATCCAGATCGTCAAACAGCGTGCCGTTCCAGTCCCATATTACATATTTCATAAAGCCCTCGCTTTCCTGTCAACGCGCCAGACCCTGAAAGGCGACCACCTTTCCGATAATCGGCGCGCTGTCCGGCGTCGTTTCCATCCGGACCGGTTCCGTTTTCATAATCGTCCGGCCGCCCGCCTTATAGACGCGCCGCAGGCTGAACGCGCCGCCGATGTCCACAGCGGCAATCTCGCCGTCCGCCACGTCGTTCTGTCTTTTTACAAATACATAGTCGCCCGCCAGTATCCGCGCGCCGCTCATACTGTCGTCCGCCAAGCAAAAGCAGAAGTCCGCCTGCAAAGGCTGGTCGGAAAAGAGCAGCAGTACGCTTTCCGCCGCGTCCGGTTCCGGCAGCGCGCCGGGCGCCTGCACGACCGGAATCCGCCCGCCGTCCGCCCGCGCCTGTTCGCGCGGGCGGTCATAGCCCATAAGCCAGAGGGGATTGACCTGCAAATGGTCGGCCAACTGAAACAGCGTCGGGATCTTCGGCGCCATTTTGCCGTTGGCGTAACGGCTGATGGTGCTCGCCGTGAGGGATACGGAGTCCGCCATGGAATATGTGGTTTCCCGCCGCTCCTCCATGGCCTGGGTCAGTCGGCGGCCGAACGCCTCTTTATTCACTTCGTTTCGGGAAACCGGCTCTTTCATTGTATGGACTCCTTTCATCCTTTATGCAGAATCTATGTGGGCGCAGGCTGCTCTATGCATAGTATAGCGCAATTTGATGCAAAAAGCAATACAAAAGCTAAATTTACATATGCAATATTGCGAAACGTATTGACAGGGGCTAAGCTTTGTAGTATAACGTGGTTGTTGTTAAACGCAACAAAAATGCGTTATTTACCGGAAATAACACAGAAAGGAAGGCAGAAATGTGCAAAAACGCAACAATGAACCTGTTAAAACGACGAATGCAGACAGAAGAGATTGGCTGTAAAGAGCTGAGCGAGCGGACGGGCATCTCTGTAACGAGCCTGTACCGGAAGCTGCGCGGAGAGAGCCTGTTCAACATTGAAGAAGCAGGGCGCATTTGCCGGGCGCTGCGCATTCCGCCCGAAGAGATCGCGGTGTTTTTCACCGCCTTTCCGGGCGGCGGGGCGTATTGATGGCGCTTCTGTGTATAGACGGAGGGGAGTGTGACGGATGTATGGGATGTTATGAGAGCGATGCGCAGACAGTCTGCTGCGCGGTATGCGGCCGGGAACTGGAACCGTACGACGACGTGGTAAAGCTGGAGACGGGCGAACACATTTGCAGCGACGCGGACTGCCTCTACGCGCAGGCGCTGCAGTGCAGCACGGAAGAAGAGCTGCGGGAGTATGCGGCATTTTTTGTCAAAGAATTTCTAGCCATGTTTGAATGGGAACTGTTCGAGGCGGCGACGCATCGGGACGCGCCGTTCTGGACGGCGGAGCGGTGCGACCCGCTCGTGGAGTTTATCGGGACCGACCGCGGCAGCTTCAACCAATGGTGGCTGGATGTGCACGGCTGTTACTATCACCCGTACGCAGACGAGCTGTACGCGTACTGAAAAGGGGATGGCGCGTTGTTTAAGAAGTACAGAAGTATTCGGCTGCCCTATGAGAAACAGGGGTATATCTATTTCCAGTGCCGCAATTACAGCGCGCTGCCGCCGGGGCAGCGGCAGCGGATCCGGCGCACCTGCGCGGCCGTAGCGGACAGGTATGCCGACGCGCTGTTCGCCTTCCTGACCACGGACCGAACCGCAGTTTCTGTCGGGCTAGAGCACTATGTGAGCGAGAGCACGCTGTACCGGCTCAGGAAGGCCTTTTATGAGGCGTACGCCGGCCTGGAAGCCGGTATGGAGGAGCGCATGCGGAAAAACGGGTAACTGCGGCGCAGCCGGTCAACGGACGGGACGCGGCGG
>USJY01000287.1 GCA_900555065.1 uncultured Eubacteriales bacterium | reverse complement strand
CAGGACGGGCTTCTGCCCTACGCGCAGCAGGTCATGTCCTACGCGCGGCCGGGCGACGTGCTGCTGGGCATCTCCACATCCGGAAACGCCGCCAATGTATGCAGCGCGGCGCGAGTGGCGAAAGCGTTCGGCATGCGCGCGGTCGGCTTGACCGGAGCGGACGGCGGCGCGCTCCATACGCTGTGCGACGTGTCGATACGCGTGCCGGCGCGCGAAGTGTACCGGATCCAGGAGTATCACCTGCCCGTCTATCACTGTCTGTGCGCCATGCTGGAACTGGAATTCTTCGGCGCGCAGGCATGAACACAGGAACAGCGGCAGAGAAACGGCATTGCGCGAAAATATGCGGGGAGGCGTTGCAGTCATAAGACTGTGACGCCTCCCCGCTGTTTGGCTGGAGCCGCGGCGCTCCCGTTCCAAGTATGGGAGCCCGGCGCGCGCCGCGCCTGCGGCCGCGCAAACCGGTCCCGCGCCGCTTCCCCGATCTGCGCGCACTGTTCTTCCGAAAAACAGACCGGCGGACTGCCGGCCTGTTTTCAGCATGCTTTCATATCTGCAACGACTCTCGCAATATCCGCATCCAGGCATATCGAACGTTTCCTTATTTCCGGCGGGCAAAACGACTCCCCGGCATTGACGCATGCATATACCGCTTTGGCGTTATCCGCCGTCATGCGCCAGAACGGATATTTTATAATGACCGGGGTGTTTAATCCAACGCCCAATTCCAGAAATAGCAGGTGCAAACCTTCATGCCGCCGGAGAAAATCCTGATACCGACCATAAGCGGCGTACCATCCCGCGTCCTGTACAAAAGTCGTATCGCAGCGCAGATTCATAGTCATCGGCTCTCCGCAGACTGGACAGTACGGGATCAGCGCGGAAGGGATCTTCATATCCCGCTGCTCTGCAAACATCCGCCGGACAATCCCTTCATTGTCATAGGTCTTGTCATGGCAGGGCCGGGTACACTGCCACAGGCCATAATCGCCCTGCGTGTAGAACAACCGCTTCTTGTCAAAACCCGCCAGCTGGAACTGATGGTCCACATTGGTCGTAAGCACGAAATAATCCGCATCTTTCACAAGCTCCAGCAATGCACTGTAAGGTTTGCCTACGCCGGCTTCGTACCGGTTCACCATTATCTGCCGGCTCCACCACGCCCAGTATTCCTCCAGGGTATCATACGGATAAAAACCGCCGGAATACATGTCCTGAATACCGTATTTCTCATGAAAATCCGAAAAGGTCTTTTCAAAGCGCTCGCCGTCATAGGCCATTTCGGCAGACGTAGACATCCCCGCGCCGGCGCCGATGACGATGGCGTCGGCAGTTTTCAGCTCATATTTCAGCTTTTTGATCTGCTCCGAGTAATCTTCGGTAAATTTCGAAATCGATCTGCTCAAAAACATTGAATATTACCTCTATGCTGCTGTTTGTCTTCTTCCGGTAATCCATTACCGTTTCTATTGCGATTTCCGCCGCTTTATCATTGGGGAAGCGAAACTGCCCGGTGGATATGCAACAAAATGCCAGGCTTTTTATTCCATTTGTCTGTGCAAGCTCCAGGCAGGAACGATAACAGGACGCCAGCCGGCATTTATCCATTTCGGTAAGGCGGCCATGGATGCTGGGTCCCACCGTGTGCAGCACATATTTGCAGGGCAAATTGAACGCCGGGGTGATTTTTGCGCCTCCGATTTTTTCCATATGCCCCTGCCGCCGCATCAGTTCCGCACAGGCCAACCGCAGCTGTACGCCCGCAAAAGTATGGATCGCGTTGTCAATACAGCCATGGCAGGGATGAAAACAACCGAGCATCTGGCTGTTGGCCGCATTCACAATCGCGTCGCAGCGCAGCGTGGTGATATCTCCCCGCCAAAGATATATCCCTTCACGTACCGGCTTGAGCCCGGCCAGGTCGGCAATGCCCTTGCGCCTGGTCTCCTCCTGCAGGTAAGCATCCTGCACCGCCAGAAATTCCCGGCTGACAGGCCGCGGCATTCGTATATTGAACAAAGCGCGCAGCAGGCGCTCTTGCCGCTGTTTCGACGTTGGAATCTCCATTCCCGCATATTCCGGCTGTTCTTTCAACAGTTCACCAATCAAATAGTTCCGTCTTTGCGTCTGTGTCATTTCGCACGCTCCCGTATTACCGCCTTTTCCGGGCATATCTCCATGCAGTTCCCGCA
>USJY01000286.1 GCA_900555065.1 uncultured Eubacteriales bacterium | reverse complement strand
AAAAAAACAGAGCAGCCCCAGCCACGCGAACAGAATATTGAAAAATCCGAGAATGAGATACGCCAGCGACAACGCCCAGAGGTAATCGTACCATTGCCTTTTCCGTTTCATTGCGCCGCCTCCAATGTGATCACGCCTGCCGGGCACTCCCTGACGCACTTGCCGCAGCCGACGCACAAATCGAAGTTCACCTCGGCGAAGATCCCATAAGGGACCGTTATGGCATTCCTCGGACAAACCCCGATACAGCAGCCGCATGCAACGCACTCTTTCGTATTGATGATCGCTTTTCTTCGCAGCATAAAAATCCCCTTTCGTTGTAATCAGTATACAGAAGGAGATATCGGAGTTCCGTGACAAAGTCACCGGACGAATACGAAAGCGCCCAATGCGGCGGACTGTATTGCCGGCCATGGCGGCCCGCCTTGTTGAGAAAATATGCAAGCGCCGCTGCCAGCGCCGCCGGCTCAGCCGGCGGCCTGCGTTGGCTCTGTAAGAGGCCTGTTCTGGCGGGCGTCCCAACGTACTGGCATTTGTATCCCCGCCCTGCCGCCCGCAAACGGGAGATTGCCGTGCAAACGGAAGCACGCCATCATTGCACGCTTCTTGTTCGCGGCCCGATTCGCCCGATATGCCCGGTATTTGAAGCAAAAGCTTTTTCGCGGGACGCCTCCGCCCGGCAGAGCCGGCGGTTTCCACAACTCTCCCCCCTTCCCCTCAAAAACAATCGCCTGGGACGCTTTGCGTTTCCAGGCGATTTGTTATACATTTCGGCCTTTTGCCGCGCGCACACCGCGCGGCATGGCGCTTATACAGTTTTTGAAGGAAAGGCTGGCTACCTTTGCCGGACACGGCGCGGCGGCAAGTTTTTCAGAGCGAAAACAGGATGCCAATCCTGCCCGGTTCAACGCGCGCCGCCGAATACGGACCGCAGTTTGCTGCGCGGCCGCGCCGCGCTTGCCGCCATCAAGCATTCCGCCGCATCGTACAGACCGCGCGGCCGCCCGCCGTGAAACCGAACTGGGCGAAACGGCAAGACGAGTTGGACAGAAAACAGGCGAAGGCGCGTCCCGCAGTCGACCCGGCGCAGCCGCTACGGTTTCCCAAACGCCGTAGTGGACGGCGTTTCCCGCGGCAAAGGGACGGATGTTCCCCAAACGCCGCACACGACGGCGTTTCCTGCGGCCGGCTTCACCGCGTTCATGCCGGCCGTACCGCTGAGGCGGAAAGGCCGCGCCTGCCGCCGCGGGAGGGAAAGCCGGCGCTAACAGCAGGGCTGCGGCCGATACGCGGGGCCAGGTCGGTACCGCACATTATACAGGCACGCTGTCAAAACCCTTGCGGACCGTCATACCGGCGTGTACCCGCGCGGCCTTTCGGCAGCCTGCTCTTGCATAGCCCGTTTCATGAACCAGTATATGGGCTTGCAGCGCAGAAACGCGTCGCGCAGCACGTCGACCAGGGCATGGCTGTAATACGCTTCGTCGTGCGCGCACTCGCGGACAAGATAAAAGCTGCGCTTGTTAAGCCATGTTTTCAACGGTTCCGGCTCGTCCGGGAAATGATCGCGCTTATAATCGGCGCCGCGCAGCTCGAATCCGTCCGCCACGCGCTGTTCCTCCAGGTTCAGAAACGCCCGCCGGCGGCTTAAAATGGCCCGGCGCACCGCCTCCATGGCGGGCGGGGTCATGTCGTAACTGCCGAAGCCGATCCGGTAGCCGGTGCTGCCCGCGTCAAAGAAGACGCCGGGCGTGTCATAGGCCTTGTTCTCTGCGGGAGAGAAAAAGTGCAGATACATATACGTTTTCACCGGCGTAACCTTGCCGGTATAGCGGAAGTCGTTAAAAGCCTTAGACGTGCACCGGTTCGGCGCGACGACAATGTCCTCGTCTATCTCCTTTGCGACGGCGACCAGCTCTTCGTGCAGGGCCAGAAGCGGCTTTTTTACATAGGTTTGGTAGACTTCCCGGTTGCGCTCGAAATAGGCGCGGGTGTTTTCCAGCTCCGCGCCGAAAAAATAGCGGTTCGTCTCCTCCGAAAAGCCCTGAAACGGCATACGGGTCCCTCCTGCCTGTAACGTGATTTGTCAATTCCAGCCCTTGATCCGCGCGATCAAGGCGCTCAGCGCATCCCCGGCCTGCTTGTGGTCGGCCGCGATGGGATGCGTGCCGCGGCAAAAGCGCTCCTTATGCGTATAGA
>USJY01000285.1 GCA_900555065.1 uncultured Eubacteriales bacterium | reverse complement strand
CCGGATCTCGCGCACCAGGTCAATGGCGGGCTGGACGTTTTCCGGATCGCCCGGGCCGTTGGAAAGTAAAAGGCCGTCGGGGTGCAGGTCGCGGATTTCCTGTGCGGTTGTGTTGTACGGGACGATGGTGACGTTGCAGCCGTGTTTGACCAACATGCGCAGGATGTTGAGCTTGATGCCGCAGTCGAGCGCGACGACGTTGTATTTATGGTTCGCCGTACGGCGATAATAGCGCTTTTTTGTACTGACGCGCGCGACGGCGTCCTTTGGCATTTCATAGGCGCGCAGAGCCGCAAGGGCTTCGTCGAGAGGTTTGTCCGCATCGGTCAGCAGGACTTTACAGCTGCCCTCGTCCCGGATAATGCGCACCAGCTGCCGGGTATCAATTTCACTGATACCCGGCACGTTGTTTTCTTCGAATATCTCGGACAGGGTTTTTGTGTAACGAAAGTTGCTGGGCTGTTCGCAGCATTCGCGCACGATCATGCCCCCGCACATAACGGCGCTGCTCTCATAGTCATCGTCCGTCACACCGTAGTTGCCGATGAGCGGATAGCTCATTACAATCATCTGATCCGTATACGAAGGATCGGACGCTATCTCCTGGTAACCGACCATAGAAGTATTAAACACCAGTTCGCATATGGCGTCCCGGTGTTCGCCGAAACCGACGCCATAAAATTCCATACCGTTTTCCAATACAATTTTACGATCTCTTACTCTTGCCATACTATTCTCCCATCCACGATCGTCATGACCACTTTTCCCAAAACCCGCATCCCGGCAAACGGCGTGCTCCTGCCCATGGACAGGAATGTCTGCGGGTCTATTGCATAGGCTGCGTTTAAATCCACTACCGTCAGGTTCGCGCCGCCGCCTTCGGTATAGGGCGCGCCCAGGCGAAAAATGCGGCGCGGGGCGAGCGACATCAGTTCCACAAGCTTTTCGAGCGTTATAAAGCCCGTTTTCACAAGCGACGTATACAGGACCGGAAAAGCCGTCTCCAGCCCGGACACGCCCATAGCGCTCCCCTTTAAACCAAGGCTCTTTTCCTGCGCGCTGTGGGGGGCATGGTCCGTTGCGATCATATCGATCGTACCGTCCCGGACCGCATCGAGCAGGGCCTGCCTGTCCTCTGCCGAACGCAGCGGCGGATTCATTTTAAACCGTCCGTCCTCCTGCAGGTCTGCATCGCATAACACAAGGTAGTGCGGCGCGGTTTCGCAGGTGACGGGCAGGCCGTCCCGCTTTGCCCTGCGAATCAGCGCGACGCTCTCCGCTGTGGAGACGTGGCAGACATGATAGCGGCATCCAGTACTGCGGCAGAGGTCCAAATCCCGCGCAAGCTGCGCCCATTCGCTTTGCGAACTGATACCCGCATGCCCCTTCCGGCGCGCGTAAGCGCCGTCGTGTATGTACCCGCCATGGAGCAGGCGTTCGTCCTCACAATGGGCCGCGATGATCACACCCAGCCGCGCGGCTTTCCGCATGGCGCGCGCCATAAGCCTTTCGTCCTGCACGCCGCTGCCATCGTCCGTAAAAGCCACGACCTGCCCGGCAAGGCCTTCCATATCTGAAAGCTCGACGCCCTTCCTGCCGCGCGTAATCGAGCCGTAGGGGCGTACATGCACAACGGCGTCCCGCTCGATGCTGACGAGCTGTTCGCGCAAGTGTTCACGGCTGTCGGGCGGCGGATCGAGGTTCGGCATGGCGCACACATCCGTAAACCCGCCGCGGGCTGCTGCGCGCGTGCCCGACGCGATGGTCTCCTTATAAGAAAAACCGGGTTCTCTCAGATGAACATGCACATCTGCGAGCCCCGGTAAAACGACTAAATTTTCCATGTCGAGCACGTGATCAAAGCCGGAGGCGGGTTTGCCCTGAAAAATGGAAACACTATTCCCCTGGACCGCAAGCGCAGCTTTTTGAAAGCCACTGTCCGTGTAAACCGTTGCGCCAGACAAGAGCGTCCGCATACAAGATACCCTCCATCCGTGTTTTTATTATTCTACAACATTATTTATAAAAATGCAATAGCATTCAAAAAATAAATTATAAATATTTCTATTTTTACTGATAAAATCGCTTTCCGCCACTTTTTATGGTTAATTTATCTTCTGTTTTCATATTTTTCAATCTGGATCCTATTCGAACGATTGAATAATTATTAGTATTTAATGCATATTTTGCCGCAAAAAAAA
>USJY01000284.1 GCA_900555065.1 uncultured Eubacteriales bacterium | reverse complement strand
GACGAATATAAACTACAGCGAGAACAGGGACATTGCGCTCAGCGTCTCGGCCGGGCAGCAATACACCGGCGGCGCTGGCGCGAACCGATACAATCTCACAACGGGCTTTGCGTTCAGCGGCGGGCCGGACAATTTCCAGCACCTGCACAATGCGATCAAAGTGACGCTCAGCAACATTTCAAAAGTTGTGAACCCCTATGTGCGGAACGTCGCGCCGCCGCTGGAGAGCGTCGTCATCCTGGACGGATACATCAGCGACGCCGAGTGGGGCGAGCCGGTCGTCGTGACCGCGCCGGAACACTGCCAGGACACCTGGGGCAACTACTGGGAGTTTGACCCCGCCTCGGTTTCCCCGACCCAGACCGTCAAGCTCTACCTTACCTCCGACCATGAATATCTCTATGTCGGCGCGGTGATCGACGAGTGCGAATACGACGGCACCTGTACGGACAAGAGCATGCTGTACAAGGCCGCGCATTTCAACTTCAGCGTTTCCAACTACAACGAGAACACGACGGTGGAGCGCATTGTGTTCCAGGGGCAGACCTACGAACAGTACACCGGATTTATGTTCGGATTTGTGAACGGACAGAAGACCTCGTACGCCTTTACGCAGGGCATAGACTTATGGGAGCTGCCTGGCGCAAACTACGAGATCCGCTACGATCCGATCCAAAAAACATACACGTATGAAGTGAAGCTGCCGATGGTACAGACGAATATTCTGACCGACCGGATCGCGCTGAGCGCGAGCGTCGGTTCACACTACACAGGCGGCGAAGCGACCAACCGCTTTAACCTCACCACAGGCGCCGCCACCTGCGGCGGGCCAGGGAACTGGGCGCATCTGAACAATGCCCTCGTCTTTGAGCTGAGCCCGAACCCGCCGACGGGCGACGCGCCGCTTACGGCCACGCTTGCCGCGGCCGCGCTCAGCGCGGCCGGCGCGGCGGCGCTGCTGCTGCGAAAGCGGAACAGGGCGTAACTCCCGCCAGGGAAACGGGCTGCTGCGGGAAGGACGGAGTATCCGTCCTTCCCGCTTTTTTTGCGCCGCGAAAACCCCGGAAGCCCTGCCGGGCCTCCGGGGCATGATACACAATCTCCGAGAAAGGACTATTTACTCTCTATAATCTTGACGTTTTCGGCCGTCTGCTCCGTTTCAGCCACGGCGATGTCCTTAATGGCGATCACATCCGCCGCGCCCAGGCCATCGGATTGCACGACGACGTTGACCGACTCTTCGCCGATCATGGCGACGCATTCGGCAAAGCCCTTGGCCTTGACCAGATTTTCAATCCGGCCCTCGGCGTCCGCCGCATCCGACAGTGCGAGCAGTTTTTCCTGCGCGACGGCGCGGTCTTCCTCCGTCGAGCTCTCATTGGCAATGATCTCATTGAGGATACGGACGGCCTCGTCGCGGGTCTCCTGGCGGTTGAGGCGCGCGCTGCTGAAATATTCGCTTGTGCTGTTAACAAATTCAGCCTCGCCGAGAACTTTGCTGCCGTCTTCCTCGCCCTGCTGCTGCGTGGACGTGAGCTTATCCATCGCATCATCGGCGTTGTCCGGCGTATTGAGCTTCCAGCTCACAAACACCGAGATGCAGATCACGGCGCAGACCGCTATGAGCATGATTTGTTTCTTGAATGCTTTCATTCGTTACACCTATCCTTTCATAATGACGCATACTTGGCTTGTTTTGATTCCCAATACCGTGGACACTGTCTCGATGATGGACAGCTTCAGCGTGGGCGTATTGCTCCCTTCGCAAATGACCGCCACCCCGTTTATGTCCGGATATATTTCGGTGACGATCAGCGCTCTCTCTCCAGTCGTCTTATCATTGACCCGCGCGATCTTGGTTTCCGTGTCTCGGCTCGATTCCGACTTGACCGAGTCGCCGGCCGTATTGCCGTTTTGCGTGGTGCTGTCCGTCTCGTCGGTCGCGTACCTGTATTCGATTCCGGTTTCCAGCGTGATCATAACTTCACAGCGCTCCACCCCCGAAATACCATTCAATATATTTTGCAGCTTTTGCTCCGTCTGCGCTATGAACTGTTCGTTTGTGAGCGTCTCCGATGCAAAAGCAGCCGGCTGCTCCTCCTGTCCGGAGCCGCCGAACAGCGTTGAGGCGAACAGGATCAGCAGGACGCCGCCGCAGGCCAGCAGCAGCACCATGTTGTTTTTCTTCAAAAACCCGGCCAG
>USJY01000283.1 GCA_900555065.1 uncultured Eubacteriales bacterium | reverse complement strand
GATTCCTGTCACGAACACTTCCATGGCAAGTCTGGCCCGAATATTGCCGTTGTCAGCTGCTTCGATAACATAGCGCATGTCGTTGCTGACGCCGGAAATGCCAAGCATTCCGCCTTCCGTCTCCAGCGCGTGAAACACTTCTTCTGCGCGCAGTCCCTCTTTTTGTATGAGGTAGTTGATAATAAACGGGTCGAGGTCACCCGACCGGCTCATCTGCGGTAGTCCCGTCTGCAGGGACAGGCCGAAGCTTGTGTCCACGCTCCTGCCGTCCACAATCGCGCACAAAGACCCGCTGCCACCCAGATGGCAGGACACGGCTTTATAGCTCGGCCCGAGCCGTTGTGTCAGGCAGTCCGCCACATAGGAGTGGGATGCGCCGTGATAGCCGAGCCGGCGTATGCCATACTTCTCATACCATGCATACGGCGCGGAATATATGTACGCCTGCGGCGGCATAGTCTGGTGAAACGCAGTCTCAAACGCGCCAATGCGGGGCGTGCCGGGCAGAACTTTCTCAAATGTGCGGATGGCCTCCAGATAATGCCTGTTGTGCGCGGGCGCGACCGTCATATACTCCTCCATGCCGCGCAGCACTGCTTCGTCCAGTACATGCGTACCGTAGAACCCCTTGGACAAAACAGTTTTAAATCCCACATAGTCGATTTCATCCACGCAGCGGACCGCGCCGAGACGTGCGTCGGTCAGCTTTTCCAGAAAGGCGCGGATCCCCGCTTCGTAATTCGGGGCGACAAACGCCTCGTCCCGACAGACGCGGTCTGCGCCCGCTTCATATACGAACAGACCGCCGCACGGCGAGCCGACGCGCTCTATACGCCCGGCCGCCAGCACTGTCTCCTCCGGCATGGATAACAGCTGGAATTTCAGAGAGGTGCTGCCCGCGTTGCAGATCAGTATTCTCATAGTCCGACCTCGTTTCCTCAGTTTTGGCGGCCCTTCCCGCCGTACAGGGAGATTATAGCACAGCCCGCCTTCCCTGACAAGGCGGGCAAATCAAAAAAACGGAGGGCCGCGCCATTCGCGCGGTCCTCCGTTTTATATGTGATTTTGATTCAGGGCCGGTTTTACAGCATACGCGCAGAATTTGCAAACTTGCGGCGTACGCGCACGCGTTTCGGTACGGCACGCCCGATCCGCTCCAAAAACGCGACGGTGTCGCGCAGCGTCTCCTGCAGGCTCCGCGTCGTATATCCAAGCTCGCGGTCGGCCTTTTCATGCGAAAAATTCGCGTTGCTGAACAGTGTGTGCATGGAATAGCGCGTGAACAGCGGGCTTGTGCGCCGAATCTTGTAGTACAGCTCGGCTAGAGGCGCGACCATGTTCACAAACCACTTGGGCAGTACGCAACGTATTTTCTTAAGATTGCCTACCTGCTGGAGCTGTCCGAGCAGTTCCTGCACTGAATAATAGCGGTTGGACAGGATGTAGCACTCGCCTGTGCGCCCTCTTTCCGCAGCGCGCAGGATGCCGTCGGCCACGTCCCGCACATCGACAAAATCATAGCCGCCCTTCACGCAGGCGCCGAGCTTGCCGTTGACATAGTCGACTACAAGCTGCGTCAGGTGCCCCTTGCCATAGTCGTTGGGGCCAATGATCCCGGACGGGTGCACGACTACTGCGTCCAGGCCCCGCCGCACGCCGTCCAGCACGATCTGCGTCGCGCGCGCTTTGGATTTGGCGTACAGGCCGACAACGTCCCCCGCCTCGAAGTGATCCACTTCACGGATTACCTGACCTTCCGGCAGTTCCGGAATGGCGTGTACGGAACTCGTGTACACAAGCCGCTTCACTCCGTGCGAAAGGCACATTTCAACAATGTTTTTCGTGCCCTTTACGTTCACGTCGATTACGCTCTGCAGGAACTTGGACGCGATGGAGACGATTCCGGCGGTATGGATACAGACGACTTCGTCGTAGCCCGCGCCGTCAAAAAAAGGTTCCAGGGATTTTATGTCGCGCACATCGCCCCGGACCAGTTCCACATCGGGAAGGCCGGCGAGCGGCGACGTATCCTCCTTGGGCAACACAAGCCCGCGCACCTTCTCTCCATTGGCGACAAGCTGCTTGACAAGCGTATTCCCAACATGCCCGCAGGCGCCGGTAACAAGATACAAACGATTCATGATGCCCCTCCTTTATCCCTTGGTTCACTTATAGTATATCCCGATTTCGTGTGAAATCCGTGACCTGCCTGTGAAGGATTCCGGAAGTTTATGTTA
>USJY01000282.1 GCA_900555065.1 uncultured Eubacteriales bacterium | reverse complement strand
GTGCGTCGAGGACATTGCGGCCCAGTCGGAGGTTGATCCCTCCAGCCAGACCCCGGCGGGCGAGCCGGAGTGGTGATGCGTAAAGCGCAGTTTATTTAGGACAGGAAAAGGGAAAGGATTGAAATCGCGTTTGGAATATTCTTTGCAAATGAGTTCGGATATCATGGCCGACGTGTTCGGCATGCTCGACGGCAACATCCGCAAAATAGAGTCCGCCTTCGGTGTGAAGATCGTCAACCGGGGCGAGGATATTAAGATCACCGGAGGCGATACGGCCTGCGCGCAGGCCGTCAAGGCGTTAACTTCACTGACGGCCATGGCCGCCAAGGGCGAACCCATCACCGAGCAGAGCGTCAATTATATCATCGGCATGGTCGGCGAAGGCCGGGACGGCTATATGCGCTATATGGACGCGGACTGCATCTATATCACGTCGCGCGGAAAGCCGGTCAAGCCCAAGAGCGAGGGACAGAAGGAGTATGTGGACGCGATCGCGTCGAGCACCGTCACCATCGCCATCGGCCCGGCGGGCACGGGCAAGACCTACCTCGCAGTCGCGCTTGCCGTCGCCGCGCTGCGCAGCAAAGAAGTCAGCCGCATCATTATCACCCGCCCGGCCGTGGAAGCGGGGGAGAAGCTCGGTTTTTTGCCCGGCGACCTGCAGGAGAAAGTCGATCCCTACCTGCGTCCGCTCAACGACGCGCTGATCGAGATGCTGGGCCAGGAGAGCTACCACCGCTATGTCGAGCGCGGTTCAATTGAAGTCGCGCCGCTGGCGTATATGCGCGGCCGGACGTTAGACGACTCCTTTATCATTCTCGACGAGGCGCAGAACACCACGCCGGAGCAGATGAAGATGTTCGTCACCCGGTTTGGGTTCTCCTCCAAGGTCGTCATCACGGGCGACATCACTCAGACCGACCTGCCCGCCTATACCAAGTCCGGTCTGAAAGAGGCGGTGAAGGTGCTGGGGAATATTGAGGGGATCAGCATCCGCTATCTGTCGAGCGGGGACGTTGTGCGCCACCCGCTGGTACAGAAAATCATAGACGCATACGAGAAATACGAGCAGGGGCAGGCGAGCGCCGCGGCCCGAAAGGGGAAGAAAGGATGAACGTGCGGACAAGCTTTTACAACGAACAGGAGGACTGGCCCGTCACCGTCGAGCTCAAACACCGGATGGAGGCGGTCATTTACCGCACCCTCGACCGCGAAGGGTACGACCGCAGCTGCGAAGTGAGCGTCGCCTTTGTCGAAGAGGAAAAAATACGGGCGCTCAACGCCGCCTACCGGGGCCGGGACAGCGTGACCGACGTGCTCTCGTTTGCGGACGGAACGGCGGACCCCGACACCGGCGTCATCCTGCTCGGCGACGTGGTGATCTGCGCAAAGCGTGCCGTGGAGCAGGCGGAGCGGTTCGGCCACAGCGCCGAGCGTGAATTCTGCTTTCTTGCGGCGCATTCCACGCTCCATCTTCTGGGCTACGACCATGAGACGGAGCTCGACGAAAAGATCATGCGCAGAAAGCAGACGGAGATTCTCGACTCGCTCGGGATTACACAATAGCGGCGCCGCCGCAAAACGGAGAATGGAAAAGCGTATGGAGATTAAATATTCCGGGTTCGTCTCCCTGGCGGGCCGGCCCAACGTGGGCAAGTCCACGCTGCTTAACGCGCTTATGGGCCAGAAGATCGCCATTGTATCGCCAAAGCCGCAGACGACGCGCGGCCGCGTCGTCGGGATCAAAACGGCGGGGGACCGGCAGATCGTGTTCATTGACACGCCCGGTCTGCACAGCCCCAGAACCGCGCTGGGCGATTTCATGGTCAAAACGGCGCAGGAGAATATAGAGGATACAGACATTGTCCTGCTCGTCGTGGAAGCGCGCGGCGCCGTCCACAAGCTTGAACGGGATGTAATCGAATGGATCAAGCGAACGGGTCAGCGAAGCATACTTGTCATTAACAAAGTTGACACGGTCAAAGACAAGCCGCGTATCCTCGCAGTGATCGAGGCCTTTTCCGCGCTGCACGATTTCGACGCTGTCGTCCCGCTCTCGGCAAAGAGCGGCCGGGGCGTGGAAATTTTGGAAAAAGAGCTCTTGCGCCTGATCCCGGAGGGGATCCAGTATTACCCGGAGGACATGGTCTCCGACCAGCCGGAACGTGTTCGTGCGGCCGAGATCATCCGTGAGAAGATGCTCTACGCCCTTTCGGACGAAATCCCGCACGGCGTCGCCGTTGAGGTGTATGA
>USJY01000281.1 GCA_900555065.1 uncultured Eubacteriales bacterium | reverse complement strand
ATAGTATCCATCTCCAATCTATTAAATTACAAGCCTATGTATATAACTAACTGATTAATTGTATAAAAAGCACGTGAAATTGTCAAGGCATGCCCGTCCTGTTTTTCCTGTTCCAACTGTTACGACATTATATAACCGTTTTCAACATTATAACGTATTTTGCAATCTATTTTTTATATTGATTTACATAATTTAAGAAAATATAGCGATTGTGAAAATGAAACAATCCACAGCTTCCACATGCTTTTCCACAGGCTCCAACCTTTTATTTCGGAGCATTCGGGCTCTGTTTTCTATTTATTTACATCTTTGCAATCGATTAAACGCATTTTAGGTTTATGCCTGCCTAGTTTACATAACCACACTTTTCCCCGTGTCTTCACAGATTCTCACAATTATACTTCCTGTTTATTTTTCCGGCGTACAAGGCCGGGCGGCATTGCCGTAATTACAGGAAATATCCATTGTCGGATATCCGTTCAGGTCGCAGCCCGCTACGTGCCCCGCAGACCATTCGTAATAGCCCTGCGCGCCGATCATGGCCGCGTTGTCTCCGCACAGCGGCATCGGAGGAATATGCGCGCGCCCCTGAAGCGCCTGCGCGCGGCGGACAAACTCCCGGCGAAGAAGGGAATTTGCCGCGACGCCGCCTGCGAGCACAAAGGTGCGAAGCCCCGTATTCTCTGCCGCAAGATAAAACTTGTCCAGCAGGGTCTTCACGACCGTTGCATTGAACGAGGCGGCTATGTCGGCGGCCGGAACGTCCTCCCCCGCCTGCCTGCGCCTGTGGACGAGATTGAGAACATGCGTCTTCAGACCTGAAAAGCTGTAGTCGAAGGGCGCGTCGTCAAAATGCGTCACGGGAAGGCGATACGCCTTTGGGTCGCCGCTTTTGGCAAGCTTTTCAACAGCGGCGCCGCCCGGATACCCCGCGCCCAGGATACGCGCCACCTTATCGTATGCCTCGCCCGCCGCGTCGTCGCGCGTGCGGCCGAGAACGGTGTAGTCCGTATAATCGTCCACCCGGACAATATGGCTGTGTCCGCCTGATACGACAAGCGCCAGAAACGGCGGTTCAACCGGGTTTTCAGAAATATAGCAGGCAGCGATATGACCGCGCAGGTGATGCACCGGAATCAGCGGCACGCCCAGACCATAAGCCAGCCCCTTTGCAAAGCCGATCCCCGTCAGCAGCGCGCCGATCAGGCCCGGCGCGTACGTAACGGCGACGCCCTCTACGTCCGCCAGGCCCAGGCCCGCCTCCTCAAGCGCCTGCTGCGCGACCGCCGAAATCTTCTCCACATGCTTTCTGGAGGCGATTTCCGGCACGACGCCGCCGTACTGCGCGTGCAGCGCCACCTGGGTATATACGACGTTTGAAAGGACTGTTCGGCCGTCCTCCACGACGGCCGCCGCCGTTTCGTCGCAGGAGGATTCAATGGCAAGTATTTTCATAGCGTTTTCTCCCGTAGTCTTAAACTCATCAATACGGCATCTTCCCTGGGCCGGCTGTAAAACCCGCGCCTGATTCCATCCCGATGAAAGCCCGCCTTTTCATACAAAGAAATCGCAGCGTGATTCCCGCTGCGCACTTCCAGATAAAACGCCGCGACGCCGCGGCGCAGGCCTTCGTGGGCAGCCGCATAGAGCAGCTGTCCGCCCACGCCCTTTCTGCGGTGGTTCTCCTCTACTGCGACGGCAACAATCTGGCCCTCGTCGAGCGTATGCAGCGCCAGAAAATAGCCTGCGACGCGTCCATCCAACTTCGCGACAAGAAAGATGCTCCCGTCCTCCGCAGCGCTCTGCAGCGCCTTTTCACTCCACGGCCGCGAAAAACAGCGCGCGCCGATGGCGGCGCAGGCAGGCGCGTCGCCAGGCACCGCCGCCGTGATTGCATAATCAGGCATCGGACTGTTCTCCCAACGCCTTCAGTACTTCGGGAAGGGCGGCCTGGATCTTGTCGCGGCAGCGGCGGTACATCTCCAAATTCCCGCCGTAGGGGTCGTCGATTCCCTCGCCGAGCAAATAGAGCCGGTCTGCGCTCGACGGGTAGATGGATACGATCGCCATGACCTGGCTCTGCGTCATGCAGAATATCGCGTTTGCGTTTTCAATGTCGTTCTCATTCAGGGTACGGGAACGGTGGTAGGACATGTCGATACCCAGTTCCTGCAGTGCGGCAAGCGCGTTTTCGGCAATGGGCTCCCCATCTGCGGCAAGCCCCGCGCTCGTCGCCTGGATCGCCAGTTTTTT
>USJY01000280.1 GCA_900555065.1 uncultured Eubacteriales bacterium | reverse complement strand
ATCCTTCCCTGTTTGATTACGAGATCCATCTGGATCTTTTGTATTTCAAAACCATCTGGAAGGTCAAGGGAAAGTATCTTTCCCGAAAAGAACAGAAGCTCCTTACCGACTGCTTCGGCAGCAAGCTGGACCTTTTAAATATTCAGTGGATATACCGTTCAAAAAAATATTATAACCTGCAGCCGGCAGACATCTACGCACTGCTCATTCCCATCGAGTTCCATTTAAAGAAGGAGCAGATCACAAAGCTTGTGGAAGCCGGGACGCTGGATGAATTTTTCCATGCATTGCAGACGACGTACTATGGCAGACTGGAAGACATGGACTCCTCGGATAATACCGAGCTGGAGATGCTGGCCAGATGCGCCGACTGCTTTATTACGCTTACGCCGGACGATCCGCGCGGGCTGGACGGCGGATATCTCGCCCACCTGTGCCGCCGGACCGGCAAGCCCGCCGAACACATTCCCGACTATCTTGACGCCTACAAGAAAGCGCTGGAGCTTGCCGGGCCGAAGGGATTCGTCGTCATCTGCGGCTGCCTGCATATGGCCAGCGACATTCGGGGGCTGCTGCAGAACCTTTCCGACGAGAGCGTCGGCTAAGCGGCGGAATATACGAACATTAAGATCCCCCTTTTCAGGGGGATTTCTCGTTTTTTAAGGGGGCCGATTCGCATCCGCGCCGGCAACCGCGGTTTTGAACGCAGGCCGGGGGGCATGCGATAGCCGGACTGAAAGGAGCAAAGGCATGTATACCATATTGATTGTAGAAGACGACCGGACCATTGCCCGCGCCGTACAAAAGCACCTGGAGTCCTGGGGGATGAAAGCCTGTATCGCAGAGGATTTTCAGAATGTGACGGCGGAGTTCCTGCGGTGCGGTCCGCAGCTCGTGCTGCTCGACATCTACCTGCCCTTTTACAACGGGCATCACTGGTGCAGCGAGATTCGGAAGCTGTCCCGGGTGCCCATTGTTTTCCTGTCTTCGGCCGCGGACAACATGAATATAGTGATGGCAATGAATATGGGCGGGGACGATTTTATCACAAAACCGTTCGACCTTTCCGTACTTACGGCAAAGGTGCAGGCGCTGCTGCGGCGCACCTATGAATTCACCGGCGCGGCGGATCGGATCGAGCACGGCGGCGCGCTGCTGGACCTGGGAGAACTGACTTTGCAGGCGGGCGATACGCGCATCCCGCTGACGAAAAACGAGTTCCGGATTCTGCAGGCGCTTATGGAAGCGCGCGGACGCGTGGTGAGCCGGGACGCGATCATGACGAAACTGTGGGAGACGGACAGCTATATAGACGACAACACGCTTACCGTAAACGTCAACCGCCTGCGGCGCAAGCTGGAGGCCGCGGGGCTGGCCGACTTTATCGCGACAAAAAAAGGCGTGGGGTACTCGATTCCGGGGAGGGACGGGGTATGAGGCTGTTTGCGCGTACGTTTGGAGAATACCTGCGCTACCATCGCAAAGGACTGTTTCTCATCGCCCTTTGCGGCGGCATATTCGCGCTCGTATTCAGCCTGTACGACCTGCCGGCGGAAGCCGTCTGGTATTCGCTGCTGCTGTGCGTTCTCGTCGCGCTGCTGCTTGTTTGCGCCGACTTCGCGCTGTTCTATAAGCGGCACCGGCTGCTCAGCGACCTGTATAACCGCATCGTGCTCAGCCTCGACGGACTGCCGGCGCCGAAAGATCTGTTCGAGCAGGACTACCAGGATCTGATCGAGGCAGTATACGATGAGAAAAGCCGCGTTACATCGGCCGCCGACAGCCGCATGAGCGAGATGCTCGATTACTATACGCTGTGGCTGCACCAGATCAAGACGCCTATTGCGGCGATGCACCTGCTGCTGCAGGAACTGGACGACGCGCAAGGCGCGGCGCTCGAGGCGGAACTGTTTAAGATTGAACAGTACACGGACATGGCGCTGACTTACCTCCGGCTCGAGAGCAGCAGCACCGACTATGTACTGCGGCGGTACGATCTGGACGGGATCGTCAAACTGGCCGTGCGCAAATTTGCCAAATTCTTTGTACGGGGTCGGATTACCCTCGTTTACGACGGCCCGCACTACAGCGTGCTGACCGATGCGAAATGGCTCCAGTTCGCCATTGAACAGCTGCTTTCCAACGCGCTCAAATACACGCCGCGCGGCGAGATTTCCATATACATGGACGGCGACAGCCTCGTCATCGCCGACACGGGCATCGGTATTGCGGCGGAAGACCTGCCGCGCATTTT
>USJY01000279.1 GCA_900555065.1 uncultured Eubacteriales bacterium | reverse complement strand
GGGAAAACGCCGACCGTCCGGACTATCGGCGAAAGCACAGAAGGCTGATTCTGGCGTGCATTGTCACGCTGCTGGCCGTCCTTGCCGCCGTCGCGTTTTTGCTGTGGTATCTGGAAACGGACAGAACCGGACAGGAAATCCCGAACGCAGTTTCCGGCGGCGGGATTGTTGCGGAGCTTGTAGAGAACCCGGCGGACCAGCTTTGCGCGCTGCTGCGCGATGGGGATCTGCAGGGAGCGGAAATCCTCTACGAGCGATCTGTGCGTGGCAACGCCGTACAGGAGAAACGGGTTGACGAAGCGCTGTGCGCAGCGTATGACAGCATTGTGGAAAAGGTTCGCTCGGAAAACTATCCGCGTACGACTGCAATTGAACATATTGAAAACATGCTGCCCTTTGTCAAGGACGAAAACATACGCGTTTTTCTTTCGGACTGGATACGTTCCGCCGCTGCAAAGCCGTCCGGTGAGACGGCTGCGGCCGAGGTTTACGAGCGCCTGCATACGCAGTTTCAGATGGAAAATACATACTTTCCATATCCGGACGAGTATTTTTACAGTTCTCTTATATATGTCCAGGGTGTTCCACCTGTACTTGATGAGGGCCGCCATGCCACGCCTTCGCTGCGGATCGTGTGGGATGAACAACAGCCGGACGTTCAGTTCCGGCTGCAGGTCGGCGACGCTGCGTTTACGGATTACGGATTGGACGTCATTGCCTGCCGCAGCGAAACCGGGTCCGACTCGGTGAGCGCAAACGAAGGACACCGGACCATTACGCGTTTCGGCGCGCGGGACGTGGGCTGGATGGAACTTATGCACCAGGAGCCGGACGCAACGATTTTCAATCTTCCCGACGAAGCGGGTGTCGTACGTACCGACCTTGCGCCGTGGGCCGCATGCCTCGCCGCGCCGGACGGCGCGCTCGTGTTCAGCGGCGGCGGCCGGGAGACGGTCTGCCCGCTCACACAGGAGGAGCGGGAGGCGGTCGCTTCGCTCTGGTCCCTTTATAAGGAGATCCGGGATACGCCCGGCATGCTCGGCAGTCTGTACAGGGTGCATGACGAACAGTGGATTGCGGATTTTGAGCTGAATGTTGGTGACAAAACATGAACAGAAAAGAAAAGGCTCTCTCTGTCCCAACAAAGCGGCGCGGCTTGCGGCTGGCATTGGCGCTGGCCGCCCTTGCGGCAGCGGCGGCGGTGTTCGCGGCGATGCTGTGCAGCTATCCCGCTTCCGATCCCGGCGGCTCCGCCCTTTCCGCGGGCGCATCCGCCGTCGCCGACGCGCAGCGCGTACGCCGGATGATCGCGTTTTTATCCACGGAAGACTACGCGCAGGCTTACGCCCTGTACAACGGCGAAATCCGCGGCGACGCTTCAGCCCGGCCCGTGTTTGACGCGGCGCTCAGTGCATACCTTGACGAGCTGCTCAAAGAGCAGCGCGCCGGCGTTGCCTCTCAGGAGAAGGTGGACGATACGCTCGCCCTGCTTGGCGGTTACGTGCTTGGCAGCGAAAGCTTCGCCTCCGTACAGCAGCGTTTTTCCGATCCCGCGTATACGCCTGACCAGGCCGATGTGCCGGTCGATACGGGTGTGATCGGCGTCGCCCGAATCCCGCTGCAGGAAGAAAGTTCCGACCCCGACCTGCTGCTGATTCCCTACGGCTATGAGAACACGCCGCCCAACCTGTCTGCGCAGCGGGCGATCTTTCCGGAGATTGTGGTAAATAATCTGAACAATAACGGCGCGATACAGCTGCGGTTCAACGTCGGCTGCCCGGCGTTCGCCGCGGACGAAATGGACCGGATCACGTTTGTTACGGACGCTACGGAGCAGCAGTTCGCCATCTCCTGGTATGAGAAACAGACAACGGCGCAGGACGAGACCCTGTACGGCTGGGTCCAGTTCCAGCACCCAATGGATATATACCGGGAGTACGGGGACCGGCCCGACCTGCCCTGCGGGGACATGATGGAGGCGATCCGCGCGGGTTCGCCGCTCATCATCCGCTTTTCCAGCAGTGCCGGCGGCGAAACACTTTCGCATACGGCTTCTTTATGGGAACGGCAGGCGGTACTCGATTTTTACGATATATATCGGCGGCTGACCGGAGACAAAGCGCTTTTATCCGCGTTGAACGCGTACAGGAATACGCTGTGGGAAGTCCCGCGCATAGAGGGGAGCTGAGAGTGTGGACAAACGCAAACGCAGGCGGCCATGCCTGCCGCCGGACTCGGCCGGGGATACGCGGCGGGACGTTGACGGT
>USJY01000278.1 GCA_900555065.1 uncultured Eubacteriales bacterium | reverse complement strand
CCGCCTGAACCGAGCACGAGCGCCTTTTTCCCCGCGGCGGCGAGCCCCGCCCGCTCCATGGCGGCGCGGAACCCGAAATAGTCGGTGTTGTAGCCGCTCAGGCTCCCGTCCCGCTCGCGCACGACGGTATTGACGCCGCCGATACGCGCGGCGACGGGGTCGAGCCTGTCGCACACGGACGCGGCCAGCCGCTTATAGGGGATGGTCACGTTTACGCCTCTGAAATCGCGCTCTCGAAAAAACGCCGCGGCCTGCGCCTCGTCCAGCTCCAAAAGCGCGTACGCGCCGCACCACATGCTTTCATGGATGCGTTTGGAGAAGCTGTGGCCAAGCTTTGCCCCGATCAGTCCGTACTCCATCGGTCCCGCCTCAGCTCTCTGCGTATGCGCCCAGGAACACGAACGGCTCCGGATCCGCGTCCAGCTCGGCGAGCAGGTTGAGCACCGCGCTGTCGTAGACCGACGCTTCCAGGTCGATATAGAACATGAACTCAAAGTCGCGGCCGGGGATGGGCCGGCTCTCAATTTTCACCAGATTCAGGCCGAGCGCGGCGAACTTGGAGATGGTGCGGTAGAGCGATCCGGGCCTGTGCGAAATATTGAACATAAGGCTGATGCGGGACGCGCCGGGATAGATCTCCAAATCCCTGGAAATGCAGATGAACCGCGTGTAGTTGTGCTCGTTGTTCTGGACGCTGTCGGACACGATATGCATCCCGTACAGCTCGGCGCAGCCGCCCGAGCAGATCGCCGCCACATCGTCCCTGCCGGAGGCGGACACGAGCTTTGCGGCGATGGCCGTGTTTTCGCAGATATGCACCTTCACATTCGGATGGCGCTCCAAAAACTCGCTGCACTGGCCGAGCGCCTGTTCGTGCGAGTAGATTTCCCGGATACTTTCAAGGGGCACGTCGCGCCGCGCGGCAAGGCAGTGGTGGATCTGCAGTCTGATGCTTTTTATTATATAAAATTTATGGCGTTTCATCAAGTCATAAACTTCATTTACCGAGCCGTAGGTGCTGTTTTCTATGGGCAGTATGCCATAGCGGCACAGTTTTTTGTCCACTGCCTGGATAACGCTGCGGAACGTGCCCATGTACAGGATGCTCGGCTGGCTGAAGAGCTTGTCGCAAGCGATCTGCGAATACGCGCCCTCCGTGCCCTGGCAGGCGACGGTCGCGCGCGCGGGGAAGGTCTTAGGCGTGGCGGCGAGCGCCGCTTCGATTTCATCCGGCAGTCGCGACGGGTAGATCATACGGCGGCTCTGGTACGAGCGGCTGAGGTCGAACAGCGTGTTGTACAAAACGCGCGTGTAGCCCGCCATCTCCTCCGACTGGCCGTGGGTTACGCGGTCAATAATCTCACGTTCGCGGCTGCGGTCCAGCACGGGCATATCATGCTCGCTTTTGTAACGGGCGATGTCCGCGGAAGTTTCCATACGCCGTTCAAAGAGTTTTTTCAGCTCGTCGTCCGTTTGGTTGATGTTCGCGCGAAGTTCGTTTATATCCATGGTTCACTCTCTCCCTCTTCCAGTAATAGATCCATCAGCGTAAACGCCACCGCCGCCTCGACAACGGGGACGGCGCGCGGGACAATGCAGGGGTCGTGCCGGCCCTGGACTGTCAGCGTCGTCTGTTCCAGCGAATCCAGACGAACCGACTGCTGCGGCCGGGCGATGGACGGCGTGGGTTTGAACGCGGCCCGCAGCAGAAGCGGCATACCCGTAGTCAGTCCGCCCAATATGCCGCCGTGGCGGTTGGTACGGGTGCGCACCACGCCCGCCTCGGCAAAGTACGCGTCGTTGTTTTCCGACCCCTTCAGGCGCGCCGCCTGAAAGCCCGCGCCGAATTCGACGCCGCGGACCGCAGGAATGGCGAACAGCGCCGTGCTCAGGCGGTTTTCCATGCCTCCGAACATGGGGTCGCCAAGGCCCGGCGGCAGCCCGACCGCTGCGCATTCGACAACGCCCCCGACGGAATCGCCCGCCCCTTTCGCCTCCAGGATCAGCGCCTGCATGGCTTCGCCCCGCGCGTCGTCGAGCACGGGAAAGGCCTTTTCGGCGGCGGCTGCGAGCGTCTGTGCGGCGGGGATTTCGGGATAGGGCGTATCCTCGACGTCGCCGACCGACGCGATGTGCGCGCCGACCGCGACGCCCCGCGTGCGCAGCCACTGCAGGCACAGCCCGCCCGCCGCGCACAGGGGCAGGGTCAGCCTGCCGGAAAACGCGCCGCCGCCGCGCACATCGTGAAAGCCGCGGTATTTCACATGCGCCGGATAGTCGCTGTGGCCGGGCCGGGGCAC
>USJY01000277.1 GCA_900555065.1 uncultured Eubacteriales bacterium | reverse complement strand
AAAACGTGTCTGTCACGCCTTTTTTCGTAAACAGGAGCCCCGCCGCAATCAGAAACACAAACACGCCGTTGATTGCAGCCGTATAAAGCAGCATTGGGGTACGCAGCTGCCGGGTATAGGCGATGACCCATTTGCCGTACCGGTCGATGGAGTCTTTAAATTTCCGAAAGGAGAACACCGTTTGTCCAAAGGTTTTGACAACAGGGATGCCCCGGACATATTCGACCGCTTCGTTGGACATGTCGTCCAGCGCGTTCTGGTACTCTTTCATCCGCCGCTGCATGGAAGCGCCGGTCATACGCATCAGAATCAGAAAGCCGAGAGCCACCGGAATCAAGCTCAGCAGGCCCAGCCGCCAGTCGAATACAAACAGCAAAACCAGCATGCCGCACGGCGTTGCGATGGCGCCCGCCCTGTCCGGCAACTGGTGGGCCAGATAGTTCTCGGTCGCCGCGCTGGATTCGTTGACTATTTTTCGGAGCTTGCCGCTTCCAAAATGATCCGCAAATCCCAACGGCAGACGGACGATATGACGCATCATGTGCAGGCGGATATTTGTTGCGACGCGGAACGCCGCGAGGTGAGAGCACATCAGTCCTGCGATATATACCAGTACCGCCAGCACGGCAAACAGCACCGCCATCCAGCCGTTGTGCGTCAGGTCCTGCGCGCGACTGAAATCCGGCGCGACAGCCAGCACTTCGCGCATGATATTCCATATGTACCAAAACGGAACGAGCGCCATGCAGGCGCTGGCGGCAGACAGGACCCAGGATGCGTAGGCAAGCCCCCTGCGCCGGCCCGCATAGCCGAGCAGGCGGGACAGATTGGACTGCTTTTTCATTTAGAAACCTCCTCATGACCATATTTCATACTTATATTTCAGTTAGCATATGCTAACTGAATCTGAAAAAATTACAGGGGTTAAAACCCCATAATTTTTTGCCAGCCCGCCATGTAAAATGCGCGCAACTCCCGGACGAAAGCTGGCGCTTTTTCTTGCGGCATATCGTGCACGACCATTTCAAAAAAGCCTGTAAACATACCGCTGACCAGAATATGCTCCAGCTGCGGGTCCAGCGAAGGGATCTTACGCCCCAGACTGCGCAGAACCTCCATAAAACGGTGCGTGGCCCGCACTTCTATTTCCACCATATCGTGCACCATGTTCTCATATTTTGTACCTTCCGCACAGCACAGCAGCAATTTAAACGCATCGTAATTCTCATATACATACGCGACCATCCAGTCCATGCACTGCCCGGATATCTCGCCCATATTCTCCTGCTGACATGCGGGAGGAAGGCAGGCAAACGCCTCCTGTGCCTGCCTGTACCGTTCCATAAACACCTGATAAGGTTCGTCTACAAGCGCGCAGAAAAGCTCTTCCTTGCTGCCGTAATATCCGTAAAACGCACCGGTTGTCAGCCCCGCGGTTTTTACAATATTACGCAGCGACGCTGATTTGAATCCCTTTGCCAAAAACTCGGCTTTCGCGGCTTTGCGTATGTTCGTAAGCGTAGTCAGATTCTCCGCACGCATTTATGCCTCCGAATGTGAATAACAGTGTTATATATCACTGTTATATTATATGCGGCATCCTATGACCTGTCAAGAGGCCGCGCGACTTTTTTTCAAAAAAACGGGCGACCACGGCCGCGCCGCCCGCGGCAAACACCTAACCGCACCTGTTTACATGCGCCTTGATCGCAGCGAAGGTCTGATCGCTGATGACATGTTCGACCTTACAGGCATCCTCCGTTGCGGTCTTTTCATCCACGCCAAGCCGAATCAGAAATTCCGCGAGCGTCGTATGGCGTTCATATATTTTTGAGGCGATCTCACGGCCGGATTCAGTGAGGGTGATATACCCGTACCGGTCTACCACGATATAGCCGGCGTTTTTCAGCAGCCCCACCGCGCGGCTGACGCTGGGCTTGGAATACCCCATATGCTCGGCGATGTCCAGCGAACGGACGGCGCCTTTGCGGGAAAGGACATATATTGTTTCCAGATACATTTCGCCCGACTCCTGCAGATGCATACCCATCCTCCTTTTTGCAGAATCTTTGTTTATCATAACACAAAGGCAAGAAAAATTCAAATACGGAAAATGACGTTGCAAAACCACAACGACGGCGGCCCTTCCGCTTCCATTCAACAGAGGAATTGAATCCCCGGTATCCTCTGCCGTAAGCCCGTTATTGTCTAATTGTAAAAGGGCAGGTATTGCAACCGCTGTAAAAAGACAATGCGATCTCGTTTTTTACGCCGTGCAGCAGGGGCATTGTCACGATGCTTGCGTCCCGGCTCGCGCGGAAATATTCCACGCTCTGTTTATC
>USJY01000276.1 GCA_900555065.1 uncultured Eubacteriales bacterium | reverse complement strand
GGCAACCTGGCCGCCATGCTGCTCGATGAAAAGACCGAGTGCTTCTGTTTCCTTGCCGGCCACGAATCCTTCGCTGCGGCGGAGGGCGCTATCGGGCTTGCGCGCACGGCCAACCGCGCCCGCAAAAAGCCCCTGCGCGTCATCCTCAACGGGCTTGGTAAGGACGCCGCCTATATTATATCCAGAATCAACGGTTTTACATACGTGCAGACGGAATATGATTTTAAAACCGGCGCACTTAGCATTGTAAATGAAACGGCCTTTTCCTCCGGCGAGCGCGCCAAAGTGCGCGTCTACGGCGCGAACGACGTGCTTGAAGGCGTTGCGATCATGGAGCTGGAAAAAGTGGACGTCTCTATAACCGGCAATTCCACCAATCCAACGCGTTTTCAGCATTTGGTGGCAGGTACCTATAAAAAAATATCCCACGAGAAGGGATTCGCCTACTTCTCCGTCGCATCGGGCGGCGGTACCGGCCGCACCCTGCACCCGGACAATATGGCCGCCGGTCCGGCCTCTTACGGTCTGACCGATTCCATGGGCCGTATGCACGGCGACGCGCAGTTCGCCGGCTCCTCCTCCGTGCCCGCGCATGTGGAGATGATGGGCCTGATCGGCGCGGGCAACAACCCCATGGTCGGCATGACGGTCGCCTGCGCAGTCGCTGTCAGCGAAGCGTTGAATTCGTAAAGCAGTGCTGCGTATCCGCCGGCTTTCGTGCCGCGCGATTACTCCGGTTCCGGATTTCGGTTCGGATACGGCCCGCTCATTTCCGCCGCCGCGCCGGAGTAACCCGGCGCGCCAAGGTGGGCTGCAGCAGCGGCTGCAAAAGGAATTTCACTTGCGATTTGGCCGGCAGTTAGACTGCCGGCCTTTTTATTGCGTGCGCGGCCGCGTAAAATATTGACAGAAAATAAGGCCTACGGTATACTGAACAATAAAAGCGCCCCGTGCGCGGCACAGACCCAAGCGCATCCCGTCCCCAATAGCGGCGCGGCGAGCGACCGTAGTCTCCAAACGCATCGTCGCCTTGCGGCGCGGTCCCCAGAATGGGAGCGAAACCCATGGTGCCGCTTCGCTCTGGAACCGGAGCGGTGCCAAAAACATATAACCGCAATCCCTGAAAAAGAGAGGAGCTTGTCTGTGAAACGGATGTATTTACTCTGCAACGCGCATATTGATCCCATGTGGCAGTGGGAGTGGACGGAGGGCGTAGGCGCCGCGATTTCCACATTCCGCGTCGCCGCTGCCCTCTGCGAGCAGTACGACGCGTTTGTATTCAACCACAATGAATCGCTACTTTACCAGTGGATAGAGGAGTATGAGCCGGCGCTGTTTGAGCAGATACGTGAACTTGTTCAAAAAGGGCGCTGGCATATCATGGGCGGCTGGTTTGTCCAGCCGGACTGCAATATCCCGCACGGAGAGTCGATTGTGCGGCAGATCAGCGTCGGCCGCCGCTATTTCAGCGAGAAGTTCGGCGCGGCGCCCACCACGGCGATCAATTTCGATCCGTTCGGGCATTCTCGCGGCATTGTCCAGATTATGGCCCAAAGCGGGTACGACAGCTACATCATCTGCCGCCCGTTCCATCCCGTGCCGGGCGCGGACCGGTTTGTATGGAAAGGTTTTGCTGGAAGCGAAGTGCGCGTCCTGTGGATGCCCGGTCTGTACAATTCTCCGCTCGGCGGGGCAGATAAACGCATACGCGATATTATGGAACATCAGATTGCGGAGGAAAACGGCGCGGTGCTGTGGGGCGTGGGCGACCACGGCGGCGGACCCTCCAGAGTGGATTTGACCGATGTGACAAAGCTGATCAAAGAGCGTGCGGAGGAGCTGGAGATTATCCACTCCAATCCGGAGGCTTACTTTAAAGAGAGAAAAGCGGCGAAAACCTCCTATCCGGTTGTGGAAAAGAGCCTGAATCCGGTTGCAGAGGGATGCTATACGTCCCAGGTTCGGGTAAAACAGAAGCACCGCCTGCTGGAAAATGAGATTTTAGTCGGCGAAAAGATGGCGACGCAGGCAGAGCTGTTATACGGTACGAAATATCCGAAGGAAGAGATTCACGAAGCAGTTCGTGCATTGTTGTTCTCAGAGTTTCATGATGCACTGCCCGGATCCGGCACACAGCAGGTAGAAGAAGATACGCTGCGCCTGCTGGATCACGGCCTGGAGCTGATGTCCCGCGTCAACTGCAGAAGCGCGATTGCGCTGACCGCAGGCGAGGCGCCGATCAAAGAAGGAAGCTCCTGCGCATTTTTATACAACCCACATCCGTATCCGATTAACGGACAGTTTGCGTTTGAAGTCGGACTGCCCAAACAGAACTGGGATCCTTGTTTT
>USJY01000275.1 GCA_900555065.1 uncultured Eubacteriales bacterium | reverse complement strand
TGCCCGGCACGTCTAAACGTTGAATCCCGCCGAACTCGCAGTCAATGCCCGCTCTCAAAGCGCCGCCGATGCCCGGCACGACGGCGATGACCCGGCTGGTTGTTCTGCGCGGCGCGGCGACGGCCTGCTCCAACTCGTCGATCTGGTTTTCCAAAACATGATTTGCCGGATCAATTGCTTGATTTGAAATGCAAACACATCGTGCGCGCCTCCGCACCGAACGGGTCGGAGGCCGCCGTTTTTGGCTGCCGCGCCCTTTCCGCACCAAACCGTCCCCGTCTGCATTCATACAGCACGGCCGCCAACCGGCGTGCGGATGCCGTCATCATACCTTCCGCGCCGGATATTTGAGTAGCGCCTTAAAGGTGATGCCGAATGTAAATGAAAACAACCGGTCGTATTCCGGGAATGCCTGATCCAACAGGGTAGTGACCCGGCGCTTGCAGGCGCCGCAGGAATCCATCGGCGCCAGTCGGCAGCGGGGATATTGCCGCCGGACGATGCTGTTCTCATCCGAAAGCTGCGTTGAGGAATACGCGCTAATCCGCATGATCCGTGCAATGACAAAGGCGTCCTTCCGGTGGGTTTTCGTTTGGCATATGTACATTTTACGGAACGCTTCGGACCGGATGGGTCCATGCCTTGACGCGTATCCCTGCCGCACAAGAAGAGCATGAACCGCCAGCCGACAGCGGCCGGTTTCTTCCATACCGATCACGACGTCCGTATGTATCGAGCGAGGCCGACAGCCGTCTTTTCCCAGACGACGGGCTTTCCAGCATCGATTTTCCCCGGCGATGACAACCAATGCAGCATGATCGTATTCGGCAATGCCGATCCCGCCGTAGTACACGTTGCCGCTTCCCATCGATTTACTTCTGAGGCAGAGAATAGCCCCTGTTTTTTACGGAATACAGTCCGTTGGATAATCAGCGCGTACTCCCTGTCCGGTTCATTCGTATCCACCTGTAAAGACAGAGGCGCAACTCTTCATTGAAGGTGGTCCCGCAGGAGGGCGCGCTGCTCCCTCGCCTGTACGAACCCATTACCCCGCATCGCTCGTGGATTACAAGGTATTCTGCGGCATCCTTGTTTCAGAACACCGTATGAAGTATCGTGGCGTCGAGCGACTTTAGGGTAAATACCGCATGGAAGCCTGCGCCGTATCCCGCAGCAATTGCTGCGCATGGAGCACCCGGCAATGCAGGGAGGCCGGGCCATGGTCGACCGAGCGTACCATAGCCCGCCAGCCCGGCAGAACAATCCATTTGAAAGCCCTTTCGCGTATTATAATACATTAATTCGAACTGCTTGCCCAAACCCGCCGCCGTGATCCCTATACGCACGAAAAACAGGCGGTACATAAATGTCCGAATCCGCCGGGGACAAACGCCGCAAAACTGTTTCCGGATGTGCGGCATTGCTCACCTTCCCACAGCTCAGGGGATGCTGTATCTGTGCGCGGCAGTCGATCTATGTTCAAAATGGTTCCGGCCGCCGGTCCGGCGGCAGCAGGACCTTCTACCTCGTCACCGACACGATCCGGGACGCCATACAAAAAGAGAGGGCCGCCGACGGCCCGGCACGCCGCAGCGGCAGAGGCTTTCCATACACCGCGCAAGCATGCTTTTAACGGAGCCGAGAGTACCGCTTATGCCCTTAAATGCGCACCGGCTGCGCTTAGAGCCGCGCAGCTATGAGAATTTCTTTGGCATCCTCAAGACGGAACACCTGATCCGCATGAAGCTTTTCTGCCGTCCCGAGGCCGAACATGCCGCTGCAAAGTATGTTTATGCGCATCGACTGGAAAAACGGCCCCGCTCCTCACAAAATCAGGAGCAGGGCCGCGCAATCCGACGCGATTCTATTTCAGGACGCTTTTTCTTTGCCCATTTTCCGGGTACCGTCCGCCAGGGCCTTTTCATTTCGGAAAGGCTCCCGGGAACGCGCCGCAGCGAAGGGGCGGGCTATTTGTTTTCCACCGCGATCCAGATTTCGCAGGCGTAATCGGGATCGGTCACGTCGGCCGAAGGGTAAGCCTCGAAATCCGTGCCGCCGCAGGGCTGGTATTCGCTGGTGGGGAAAAACTCGCTGTAGATCTGCGCGTAGAGCTTCTGGAACGCCTCCGGCATCCTGCCGACGCAGGGAAAGACCGCATACGTGTGGGCCGGTATCTCCTCCACCGTCAGGCCGGCGTCGGTGACGGGCATTCCGTTGTAATGCGCGCCGATCGCATAGGGAAACTCGGTATCGCTGGCGTCCCTGCCGAAGCAGGCGCCGACGATGCAGCGCGGGAAGATGTTGTCCGCCGGGATATACCTGCACAGCGCCGCGATCGTCCCGTCCGCGTTGCA
>USJY01000274.1 GCA_900555065.1 uncultured Eubacteriales bacterium | reverse complement strand
CCGTAAGCTCAAACACAAAAAACGTGCTCAAATACACGCCCCAGATCGATCCGGGTGAAGACGTCCTTGCGCCGGGCACCAAGCTTAGCCTGAAAAACGTGCCCCTGTACGCCAGCTCCGACGCCGCGCGCGCCGCAGGCCGTGTGAACGGGACGTATTACACCTGGGACAGCCAGATTATCCGCAACAGAATCCGGATTACGAACAGTACGGCAAACGTCGGCCGTCCAGGCGCGGTAACGGGATGGATCGGCAAGGAGTATCTGCCGGTGGCAAATGGGCCGACGGTCTATATCGTCGTTTCCGGCGATACCCTTTCGGGAATCGCAGCGCGCAGCGGCGTATCGCTCAGCGCGCTTCTGGCCGCAAATCCGCAGATTAAAAATCCGAACGTCATCTATCCCGGAGACCGTATCACCATACCGGCAAACTGATTGCGCCCATATGGAAAAAATCACGCCCTAGGGCGTGATTTTTTTTGCGTAAAGACTTGACAGCGGCGCAAAACTGTATTATTGTATTAGTTAAATAATACAGTTGAAGGGAGGATCGCGCGGGTGGACTGGAACTTTTCCGGCGACCGGCCGGTATATCTGCAGCTTTTCGAGCGGATGGAACTGGCCATCGTCTCCGGCTACTATGAGCCGGGCCAGCGTCTGCCTTCGGTACGGGAGCTGGCGCAGCTGTGCAGGGTCAATCCCAACACGGTTCAGCGCGCGCTGGGCGCGCTGGAGGAAGCCGGCCTTGTCAGCACGCAGCGCACCAGCGGCAAGTTTGTGACGGCGGATTTGGGCCTGATCGAACGAACGCGGCGGCAGTTTGCGGCTGCGGCTGCGTCCGCATATCTTACGCAGATGGAGGGGCTGGGATACGGCAGGGCCGAGGCCGCGGCCCTGCTCGAACAGAAGGCGGCTGAAGAAACGAATATACAGGAGGGAAGACCATGACGGTTTCATGCAGGAACCTGACCAAAAAGTACGGCGCGTACAGCGCGGTTAACAACATAAGCCTCACGCTTGGCGGCGGACGGATTATCGGCCTGCTCGGTCCGAACGGCTCGGGCAAGACGACTCTGATTAAAATGATAAACGGCCTGCTCACGCCCAGTTCAGGAGAACTGCTGATAGACGGCCGCGTACCCGGCGTAGAGAGCAAAAAGCACATATCGTACCTGCCGGAACGCACTTATTTGAATATGGACATGCGCGTGCGCGATTTGCTGCGCTACTTTGCCGATTTCTATGCGGATTTCGATATGGAGCGTGCGCACCGGATGCTCGATCAGCTCGAAATCCAGGAGGCCGGCCGGCTCAAAACAATGTCCAAGGGCACAAAGGAGAAGGTGCAGCTCATTCTGGTGATGAGCCGGCGCGCGCAGCTATACGTGCTCGACGAGCCCATCGGCGGCATCGACCCTGCGGGCCGCGACTATATCCTCGACACTATACTCACCAACTTTGACCCGGGGGCGAGCATTCTGCTGTCCACCCATCTGATCGCGGACATTGAGCGGATCCTGGACGATGTGATCTTTCTGCGCTGCGGTACGGTGGCGCTCTACGGGAACGCCGACGAGATCCGCGGCGAACACGGCAAGTCGATTGACGCGCTGTTTCGGGAGGTATACAGATGTTAGGGAAACTGTTAAAGCATGATTTCAAATCCCTGCTGCGCAGAATCTGGCCCGCGTTTTTGATTCTGTTCGCATCTGCAGGCCTGTGCAGGCTCTTCTGGCGGCTGGGCGAGGCGTATCCCGCCTTCAACCTGGTCCGGGGCTTGGCGCTTACGCTGTTTATTCTGCTGCTGGTCGCAGGCTATCTGTTCGTCTGCGTCGTGTGCATAATGCGCTTTTACCAGTCCATGGTGAAAGACGAGGGGTATCTGACGCATACCCTGCCCGTTACAAAGGGCAGGCTGATTTTCTCCAAGGTGTTCACCTCCGTCGTCTGCCTGCTGCTCATGCTCGCCGCGGACCTGGCCGCGGCCGCCGTCGCATTCTACCAGCCGGCGCTGTTCAGCTCGTTGTGGGCCGTGTTCAAAGCCGCGGCTGCCGATGCGGGATTGGGCCCTCTGTGGCTCTTGCCGCTGCTTGCACTGTGCGCCATGATCAGTTTTTTGATGATGATCTTTACCGGCATCTCTATCGGCCAGCTCCACAATAAGAACAAGCTCGGATATGGGGTGCTGTATTGTTTCTGCGGATACGTGCTCAATCAGCTGTGCAGCCTGGTGCTTCTGGTGCTGTTTGCCCTGCGCTACGAGTCGTTTGCGTTCTCCTTCAGCGGCATGGCAGGCTGCGCCTGCGGGCTCAACGTGCTGTTTATCGCCGTATACGCCGTGATCATGCTCTATATATACCGGAA
>USJY01000273.1 GCA_900555065.1 uncultured Eubacteriales bacterium | reverse complement strand
GTACCGACCGGCCGCCCGATTCCAACCGGCGGGTGTCGGCCCGGCCGGCGGCGAGCAGGATCCGGTAGCACAGGCGCTTGAAGCTGACGACTTCGGCGTCGCAGCCCAGGCCCCTGCCGTACAGGCGAAATACCTCCTGCTCCGCATGGACCGTGAACTGCTCGGGCACGAGCAGCAGGCAGCGTTCGCCGCGGCGCACCTGTTCTACAAACGCGTCAAACAGCGCTTTGCGGTTTTCACCGCCGCCTGTACCGGTATACAGCGTCAGCACGCGATTTTCCTCCTTTATTCCTGCTGTTCTACAACAAAGCTACCGGTTCTTGCGCGCACGGCGACCGCCTGCACAAGGCCGATAGACAGATAGATGCTTACGATCGACGAACCGCCGTAGCTGAACAGGGGCAGGGTCAGCCCTACGACCGGCAGCACGCCCAGGCACATACCCACGTTTTCCACGGTTTGGAACATCAGTGTGGCAAACACGCCCGCGCAGATCAGATACCCGGCGCGGTCCTTTGCGCGCACGGCCACGGCCAGCACGCGCAAGCACATAAACGCGAGCAGGACGAGAACTGCAAGCGCGCCCCAGAGCCCGAATTCCTCCGCTGCGACCGAGAAAATAAAATCCGTATGCTTTTCAGGCAGCATGGACGTCTGTGTCTGTATGCCCTGCAAAAAACCCGCGCCGGTCGTGCCGCCCGCGCCGATGGCGATGCGGGACTGGATCGCCTGGTAACCCACGCCGAGCGGGTCGAGGTTCGGGTCCACCGCGGCGAGCAGGCGGCCGCGCTGGTAGTCCCCAAGCAGATACAGCCAGCTGACGCGCGCGATGGGCAGCGCAAGCAGCAGGGCGAGCAGCAGGTAGCGCAGAGGCAGGCCCGCCGCAAAGAGCATGACGGCGAAGATAAACAGATAAACGACGACCATGCCCAGATCCTTTTGCAGTGCGATGGGCACGACTACCAGCAGCAAATGCAGCAGCAGGCCGAATACCTGCTTTAATTCACCCAGCCTGTTTCCCACCTTCACGAGGTGTGCCGTAAGCGTGAGCACAAAAAATACTTTCATCAACTCAGACGTCTGCAGATTCACAAAGCCGAGCCGCAGCCAATTGCTGTTGCCCTTGACGGTAGCGGCTGTCAGCGCCGTCAGAAACAGCGCTACGACCATGGCGATATACAACACGGGCGCGGCGCGCAGGAGCAGGTCATAGTCGATCCGGGAGACGGCGAGCATGCCGACATAACCCAAAACCACGGCGCAGGCCTGTACCAGAAGGTACCTGTCCGTGCCGTAGCTGTACGTCGCAGTGTAGACAAGCGCCAGGCTCGCCGCTGAGGAAAGCAGCATGGAAATGGCCAGAAGCCAGTCGAATTTTTGGATATGCCTGCCAAGACGCAGGGTATTTGCCGACATGATTTCTCCTTATATCTTATTATATACTGCAAAAATACGAATATCAACCTTGAAAAGGCATTTGCGATTTGGTATACTTAACTGGAATGATTCGTCACGGCGACAAGCGCCGCTCAGAATGATTCGCCATTCGATCAGGCTGGCTATTCTATCGTGCGCATGTTTCATGCGCCTATTCCCCATACGGGACAAATTTGGCAAAATAATGGAGGTTTGTTATGCTGACGGACATACAAATCGCGCAGAACGCGAAAATGGAGAAAATTGTCGATATTGCAAAAAAGCTGCATATTTCCGAGGACGGCCTCGAATTGTACGGCGACTATAAGGCAAAAGTGAAACCCGCTGTGTACGACGCGCTCCAGGACGGCCCGGACGGCAAGCTTGTGCTCGTTACCGCCATCAGCCCCACGCCGGCCGGCGAAGGCAAGACAACCACGACAGTCGGCCTCGGCGACGCGATGACAAGAATCGGCAAAAAGACGGTTATTGCGCTGCGCGAGCCCTCCCTTGGCCCCGTATTCGGCGTTAAGGGCGGCGCCGCAGGCGGCGGATATGCGCAGGTGCTGCCCATGGAGGACATCAACCTGCATTTTACCGGCGACATTCACGCCATGACCGCGGCAAACAACCTGCTGTGCGCTGTGATCGACAACAGCATTTACCAGGGAAATCCTCTGAACATAGACCCGGAAAAAGTCATTTTTAAACGCGCGCTGGATATGAACGACCGCGCGCTTCGCCATATACGTATCGGGCTCGGCAGCCGGTTCGACGGCGTCCCGCGCGACGACGGGTTCATGATTACCGTCGCCTCCGAGGTGATGGCGATCCTCTGCCTGGCTGCCGACAGCTCGGATTTGAAGGAACGCCTAGGGAACATTTTGGTGGCGTATAATCTGGACGGCGAACCGGTATATGCGAAGGACTTGAAAGCGGAGGGCGCCATGGCGGCGTT
>USJY01000272.1 GCA_900555065.1 uncultured Eubacteriales bacterium | reverse complement strand
AGGGTCGCCATTACCATTATTCGGCGCGTCGCCGATCCGGGCGACTATCACCGGGGCCTGACCAACGCACTGCAACTTGAAAAGGCGCCCAGCCACCAGGCTGTGGACCTCATGAGCATTATGCCGCATATTGACGCGACTGGGATCCTTGTACATACGCCCGTAACGCATGGACATATCATAACCGTACTGGCGAGCACAAAGCGCAGGGTGGAAAAAGCCGAATTTCTGGAGATTGTCGGAAAACATCCGCGCATTCGCGTCGTACGTCTGGAGGATGGATTCCTCGGCAACGCTTCCCTGTTCCGATATGCGCGCGATCTGGGAAATCCGCGCGGCGATATGTATGAGATCGCGCTTTGGGATGAATCCATCGTCAATTCGGGTGACGATATCATGTTCGCGATCAACATACCGCAGGAGTCCGTCGTCATCCCGGAGAGTATTGACGGTATCCGCGCCGCCCTCTCCATGCAGACCGACGGCGCCGAGGGTGTGGCCAAGACCAACGAATACCTCGGCTTGAAATCACGTTGACAGGGGCGCGCCATGAAATACGGAATCCATACGTTAGACGACTTTGATGTGCGCGGCAAGACAGTGCTTATGCGAATCGACATCAATCAACCGGTGGACTGGGAAAGCGGCCGGCTCAAGGACATTACACGGATAGAGGCGAGCGTCCCCACCATACATGAACTTGCAGATCGCGGCGCGCGGCTCGTCCTGCTCGCGCATCAGGGCAGCGATATTGAATATGAGAACTTTGCGTCGCTGGATCTGCACGGCGGCGTGCTGCGCGAGCTATTGGGCCGGGACGTGCGTTTTGTAGACGACGTTTGCGGACCCGCGGCTCGGGCTGCGATTCTGGCTCTGCGCGACGGCGAGATACTGCTGCTGGACAACGTGCGTTTTATGGCTGAGGAGATGACCCTGTTTGAACGCAAGCTGAATCTGGACGTCCCGGCTATGCAGCGCACGCAGGTTGTCGCCAAGCTCGCGCCTCTCGGCGATCTGTTCGTATGCGACGCGTTTGCCGCCGCCCACCGCGCCCAGCCTACGCTGATGGGCTTTGCGGGCCTGATGCCCGTCGCGATGGGCCGGCTGTTTGAGAAGGAGTATACCGAGCTTTCAGCCCTGCTGGAGTCACCTGTCCACCCGTCCGTATTCTGTCTCGGCGGCGCAAAAATTGCCGATGCGTTTATGATGATGGGCAAGGTCTGCAAAGACGGCGTGGCCGACGAAGTGCTGTGCGGCGGCCTTGTCGGGCAGGTTATGCTCATAGCCGCCGGCGTCGACCTGGGCGCGGCCTCCGTCGAGTTCATACGCCGGAAACATCTCTGGGAGCATGTGGAGACGGCCAGACGGCTGCTGAACGACTATGGCGAAAAGTTTATCATGCCATCCGATATGGCGTATGTTGAAAACGGCATGCGCGTTGAGGTGCCGGTGTCGGAGCTGCCGGTCGCGCCCATTCTGCTGGATATCGGCCGACATACGGCGGCGCGGTACGCGACCCGGATTGCGGCTGCGAACACCGTGTTTCTCAACGGCCCTATGGGCGTATATGAAGACCCCGTCACCGAGACTGGCACAAGAACGGTATTTGAGGCCGTCGCCAACGCGGCGGCACACACTGTGGTCGGCGGGGGGGACAGTATCTCTGCGCTCAACAAATACGGCCTGGCAAAGAAGATCGACTATGTCTGCACCGGCGGCGGCGCCATGGTCCGATTCCTGACGGGAGATGATCTGCCAGTCGTGGAGGCGCTGAAATACGGATCAGAAAAAATGAAACAAAATTAAGGAGGAATACAGAATATGAAAGCGAATTACAAAGTTATATCCGAACATTTGCACCGCTGCGGCGAGACGCCGATGTGGGACGACAGAAAGAAGCAGTTCTGGTGGTCGGATATGCTTGCGGGCGAGCTCTACCGCTACGATCCGAAAACTGGCGAGGTGGTGCTTGCCGGCAAAGGAAACCATGTTTCGGGTTTCACCATGAACGAACAGGGCGGACTTGTATGCGCCACGCATGAGGGCCTGTGCCTGTTTGACGAGCAGCAGGGTTTCACTCTGCTCGCCGACGCCTTCGCCGGACAGCCGTTGCGCTCCAACGACGCGACGGCGGACGCGCGCGGCCGTTTTATCTTCGGCACCACTTTCTATGACGCGGACAAAGACCCCGGCGGGTATATGCTTGGCAGAATCTACAGTGTGGATACGGATGGGACGATCCGTATTTTGGACGAGGGATTCCACATGACAAACGGCATTGGATTTTCGCCCGATGATAAAACCATCTACATAACTGAAACGGTTAAGCGCGTTATCTATGCCTACGACTATGACATTGAAACCGGCGCAGTCT
>USJY01000271.1 GCA_900555065.1 uncultured Eubacteriales bacterium | reverse complement strand
TTGCATCGTCGAGGTTCCATCCATATTTTGTCACAGAAGATGCGCCTCTATACATGCAGCGTGAATTTTTTTATGATGGATTTGATAATGAGAAAGGAACGTAAATTCAATGGGTGATTATCTCGTGGAGCGCGTTGTCGTCGGTTCTCTTTCAACCAATTGCTATATCGTAAAGGATCCAAAAAGCCGCGACGCGTGTGTGATCGATCCCGGCGCAGACCCGACAGTCATCAAGGACGCCCTGCACAGGATGGACGCCTCCTGCCGCGTCATCCTCCTGACGCACGGGCATTTCGATCACATCCTTGCCCTGCCCGAACTCCGGAACGCGCGCACGACGGTCTGCATTCATAAGGACGACGCACATCTGCTCACGGAACGGGATATGTTTTCCGCCGTGATCCCCTTCGATCCACGCCCCTTCGCGCCCGCGGAGCTTCTGTTCGACAAGGAGGGCGATTACCGGGTAGGGCCCTTTGAATTTTACGTCATTCCGACGCCCGGCCACACAAAGGGCAGCGTCTGTATCCTCATGGACGGATATATGTTCAGCGGCGACACGCTGTTCAAGGGCAGCATCGGCACGATCGATTTCGGCGGCGACGAGGCCGCGATGCGGCGCACGCTCTCGATGCTGTACCGCCTTCCCGGCGATTACGAGCTCCTCCCCGGGCACGAGGAGCCGAGCACGCTTTCGGACGAAAGAAAGTACAATCCGTTTTTCGCGCCCTTTCGCCGAGGCGAACGTGCCTGACGGCCGCGGCCGCATGCTCCCGCCGCATGCGCGCAGGATTGTCGCAGCGCCCGTTCTTTTTGCGCTCGCCACTCTTCTGTTACAAGCGCTGTTCTGGTTCGCAACCGGCGCACCCGACGCGTTCTTTTTTGCGCTGCTTTGCAACATGCTACCCTTCGCATTCCTTGGCGCGCTTACGGCAGCGGCGGCGATGTATGGTCTGTCCTCGATCTATTGCCGGTTTTCGGCGCGCGATACGGCGGGAGCAAGGCGCGCCTGGTTTTATGCCGCGTTGTTTATGCTGTCAGGCGGCGGCTTTCGAGCTCGTCCGTTCGGCGCGCGGCTTCCCAGCTACGTATTATACGGCGGGAACGATTATACGCCCGCTCGCGGCGGCTTCCGCAGACGAGGCGCGGCTGCGGCTGCTGGCCCTGCAAACGGCGGCGGCATGCTGTTTTTTGATTTGGTGCGCGGAGCGTCTGCGCGAACGCATAAAAAAACGCGCAAAGACCCTGCCGCATCATCCTTGATACCATGACGACCCCGGCGGGCAGAAAGCTCCCTGCTCAACCGGGGTCGTTTTTATGTGCTGTCATCCGAGCCGCGTAATGGAAAGCGAGGCGAGCGCCGTACCGCAGGTATCTGCGCCGATGCAGATCTGTTCGGATGAGACCAGCCGCAGCGTCGCGGACTGCGCGGCGCGCAGAATCGTCTGGGCGGTGTAGCTTTCTCCCTGCGTCTCACTGCCGTCCCGCTCCACGGATAAGTAGCTGCTTGGCTCCAAAAGCTCTCCGTTTTGCAGCGCAAACGCCGTGCACACCGCTTCGCCGCGCGGCACGAAGATCGTATAAACGACATGATAAACGCCGCCCCGCGCGGTCGTCACGCCCGTCGGCGCGAGATAAAAATCCCCGGACGATGCAAAGGATTCCGAAAAGCAGACGCTGGCGTTCCGGGCGCCGTTCGCAAGCTGAAGGCGCTCGTACAGCAGCGCGTACGCCGGTGAATAGCTTTCTCCCTGCGGGCCCTGCGGGCCGACGGCACCGGGCGCGCCTTGCGGGCCGCGCTCTCCCTGAGGGCCCTGTGGACCTGCCGGACCTGCGGGGCCGCGTTCTCCCCGAAGTCCCTGCTCGCCCTGCGGACCGACCATGCCCTGCGGACCCATCGGACCGGAAGGACCGATTTCTCCCTGCGGCCCCTGCGGACCCATCGAGCCGGTCGGGCCGCGCGCGCCTCTGGGTCCCTGCGGCCCCTGCGGGCCTTGCGGGCCTGTCTCTCCGCGGAGCCCATTCGCTCCCGCCGGTCCCTGCGGACCGCGTTCACCCGGGACGCCCTGCAGGCCGCGCGGCCCCTGTGCGCCGGTCGGCCCCTGCGGACCTGCCGGGCCGGACGGCCCTTGCTCACCCTGTTCGCCCTGCGGGCCTTGGGGCCCCGGACAGGAACAGGGGCAGCAGTACCCTTCGCATGGATCGGTCGGATCGCAGCGCCTATTGTTTGCAGCCTGATGTTCTTCATTGTTGCATTGCATGAGAAAATCCTCCTCAACGCCATGCTATGCGCGGCGGTGCGACAGCGTGCGGCAAGTAGCCGGACGCGCAATCGCATGAATTCCGGAAAAAATGGCCCAATGCACAGGCTTTCGTCCTG
>USJY01000270.1 GCA_900555065.1 uncultured Eubacteriales bacterium | reverse complement strand
GAAGCACCTGGTAATGCCACTTGCTTGTCTGCGTCATGCGCGGATATACTTCGTCTTCTCCAAGCGTGCGCTCGGTCTGCGACAGGATTTCCGTGTATTCGCTCATGTCGACATCGTCCAGCATTTTCAGGGAAAGCACTGCATTCTGCATTACGCGCGTATCCTGCGGACGTTCTCCCGACTCCAGCGCGGCGCGCAGCCGCCGGCATTCGTCGCGCACGCCGAATACGAGCGCGAGCCGGAACATGTCCGGCAAAAGGAAAATCTCGTCGCCCGTAAAGTCGCGCGCCTGGCCCGCGCCCTCCAAATAGGCGCGGAGCGCCGGTTCGTTGAAAGCATAGCCCCGTGCGGCGCAAAAGCTCATTGCAAGCTGAAAGATATAGGGAACCGCCGTTTTATCCTGCTTCTGCACGGAGATAAGACGATATCCTGCAAGCGCATTCGCCGCACGGCGGTATTCGCGCAGTACGATATAGTAGTTGTCGAACAGCCATTCGAGCGGGCCTGCAATCGCCAGTTTCCTGCGCGCGGCACGATCGCGCACCCGCGCATGGAACCGGGTGATTTCATGAAACGCGGACCGGGAAAGCTGCAACAGCTTTCTCGTGCCGATCTCCCGCCCGTTTGGCACAGAGGCGTTTTCCAGCCCCTGCTTTCGCGCAGCCTCCCATTGTGTAATTTCCAAACCGTCGTTTTCAGACATAACTCTACTCCTGTCGTTTATGGGCAAAATACGGCCGCGCCTTTGCGGAAAAACGCGGCCATGTCCCCCGTATCGTATCAATGCTATTTTGAGCGGTTCGGCAAAAAAAATACAGGACGGCTATGCCGCCGTGTAAAAATGTGGCGCAGCGTTACGTTTTCAGGTCCGTAAAGCCGACGCCGAATACTTCCGCGGCGTTACCGAATATAATAAACGCGCCGGGGTCTACCTCTGAGACGAGTTTTTGCAACCGGTACATCTCGAAGCGCTTTACAGCGCATAATATGACGTTTTTTTCTTCGCCGTGGTATGCGCCGCGCCCCACAAACGACGTCGCGCTCCGATCCAGCGTCTCTATGATTCGGCGCTCGATCACCTCGCTTTTGGAGGAGATGATAAAACAGAATTTTGACTTTTCCAGGCCTGCCAGCATCGCGTCGATCACCGTAGAGGAAATATAGATCATGATCGCCGAATAAAACGCGCTTGTGACGTCCCTGTACACAAGCGAACCGAGCAGGACGATCGCCCCGTCGACCAGCAGCAAAAGATGACCGAGGCTGAGCCGGTTGAATTTGCTGCGAATCAGTGCGGAAAGTAGGTCGCTGCCACCTGTCGTAATACCGCGCATGTAGATAAACGAAAGGCCCGCGCCCTGCATTACCCCACCGAAGATCGTCGCGAGCAGGCGGTCTTCCGTATAGTGCGGCAGAAATGCGAAAAGATCGATGGCGAGGGAGGAGACGACCGTTGCAACCGCTGTCTTTATAAAAAAAGAAGCGCCCATTTTACGCAGGGCGAACAGAAACAGGGGAATGTTTACGATGATGGTCACAACGCCGACAGGCGTGCCGAACAGGTAGTTCGCCACAATGGAAACGCCGGTCGCTCCGCCCGGTACAATCTGGTTGCCAAGGGTAAAGATGTTTACCGCCGCGCCGAACACTGCGCTGCCGAACACAATCGCCAGCGTATCCAGAACATATTCCTTACGTTTTGCCGGCGTCCGGCCGACGGTGGATCCGCTTTTGCGAGGGCCGACCGGCTTCCCGGCGCCGCGCCGTGCCACCGCATGTTTCGCGGGCGCGTGTTTCGCTCTGGTTGTTTCGCGTCTCAAAACAAATCACCCCGGCTTAGTCTTTGCAGACCAGCCGGGGTTTATTCCGATAAAGCCGTATATACCTCATTAAACAAAGTGTTTAGCCGCTGTGTCCGGCCCGCGAGGTGCAGATATCCGAACACGGCCTCAAACGCCGTCGCCCTGTGGTAGTCGCTGCGCTGCGCGTGTTTCGGTATGTTCGCCGGGTCGGCGTTGCGGCCGCGGTTATACACGCGCATTTCGTCTTCCTCGAGCAGCGGCAGGAGCGTTTCACAGGCACGGCTCTGCGCCGCCGCGCTCACATACCGCGCGGCATATCTGTGCAAAACGCCGGCCGGCGCCAGGTGTTCCCGCATAAGCCGTTCCCGGACCAGAAGACTATACACCGCGTCGCCCAGATAGGCCAGCGACAGCGGGCTGTATAGATTCGCCGCCTGCTCCAAGCGCTCATCCCTCCAAACGATCGTTTCAGTCGATGCTGCGCCGGCCCTCAAACGCCCGCAGCAGCGTGATTTCATCCGCATACTTGAGATCGCCGCCGACCGGTATGCCGTAGGCGATGCGGGTGGTCGGCACGCC
>USJY01000269.1 GCA_900555065.1 uncultured Eubacteriales bacterium | reverse complement strand
AAAGACACCTTTTCCCAGCCGCCGGTGTGGTTCGCCGAACCGGAGCCCAGGGCGCCCTCGTTTACGTCCATGTAGACATTATTGGAGGTGCCGTCCAGAAAATTGACCATGAAGGAAAGCTGATACTGCTCTCCTTCCATGGGCACAAACGTCGACTCGCTGCCCTCCTGCAAGGTGTAAAAAAGGCCTGCGTTGTAGGCGGAGCCTCCGTCCCCTACGCCGGTTGCGATCAGGCAGCCGCCGCCTTCGTAGCCTTCGCCGGCGGAATCCTCCCACGTCCCGCCGTTCCAGTCCGAGCGCATCCACCAGCCGCTCAGAGTGCCGGCGTTGAAATCGCCGTTCTGCAGCAGATTCCCTCCCTCTGCGCTCACAGCAAGAACGCCCAGGGATATCGTCACTGCCAGCGCCAGTAGCACTGATAGAATCCTCTTCATATTCTCCTCCTTACACATTTTTTGTAAAACGATTTACGGTATCTGTATTTTTAATTGTATAGTACCTGACTTTTTTTGTCAAGGCCAATGTAAGTATTCCTGATTGTTTCTACATTTTCACCAAAGCCGGTAATTTGACAGCCAAGGTGTATTGTGATAACATGTATTGCAAAGGGGGCGATCCATTGGACGGCGTTCTCTGTAAAACCAGCAGCATTACCAACAATAAAATAAACATTAAAGAACTGGCGGACATGCTTCAGGTTTCACCGGCGGCGGTATCCCTGGCGCTTTCCGGCAAGGGCAATCTCAGCAACAAGCTGCGCTGCCGCATCATCGCCGTCGCTAAGGACCTGGGCTACAGCCCCAGCCTGCAGGCGCGGGCCCTGCGCAAAAGCGATATACGGATAGCCGTGGTGCTGCCCGCATTTCCCGCCTATATATGCAGCAAGTTCAAAAACGGCATCAGAGAGGCGGTCAACGAGTTCTTCGGCGGTAAGCTGGAGTGCACCATTTACGAGTATGAAACGTCGGACGACCACGCGTACGCGGCCCTGCAGGAGATTATAGACGCAAGGTACGACGGCGCGATCCTCGCGCTGGACGACATGAGCGAAGAGCGCTGCTTTTTCGACATTTACGAGCAGTTTAACGCGCTCAAAATCCCGGTGATTTCCATGGGCAACAAAACAAAGCTGTTCAACGCCTGCTGCACCGCTTGGGTGGACGCGCGCAAGGGAGGCGCCATTGCGGCCGATATGTTCCACCTGGTGGGCTGCGACGAGGTGCTGGTGCTCTCCGGCTCCATGTACTCCTCCATTCATCAGCGGTATACGAACGGGTTTGCCGCAGCCGTGAAAGGCTATGGCATGAAAATATCGGGCATTGGCTACACGGAGGACCAGCCGGAAATTACCGCCCGCGCCACGGCGGAGCGCTTCCCGACAAATGCAAAGCGGCCGGGCGTATTCCTCACCACATGCTATTCCTGGGCGGTCTGCGACGCGCTGCGGGACATGGGCGTATCGGCCCATGTCATAGGGATGGACCTGCTGCCGCAGACGGAGCAATACCTGCTGTCGGGACAGCTTACGGCGACGCTGTGTCAGCATCAGACCATGCTCGCAAAATCAGCTGTTAACGCACTGATCGACATTATTCTTGAAGGCAGCGGGATTTCGCAGACGGAAGACTTAATATTTGAACCCTATATTATTACGAAGGGCAGTATTGCAACGCCGGTGTATTAGACCTACAGCCGACAGGAAAGGCGGGGTATTCGCAAGGATACCCCGCCCTTTGTTCTGCACAGAATTCACACATTGCGGCAACCAACAGAAGCGAAATACGCAGCCGGCTCTTTTTCCTGTTGCCTTATCATCCTGAATCATCTGGAATATATCGTTTTTGGGGATCCATATCTGTTGAATCTGCCCATTTAACAGCTTGCGGTCAGGCTTGGGACTGTTCTTTTTTGAAAAACGCAATAAAGCAGTTTACATTTGCTGCCGCGCTTGATACAATACTTTTAACAGAAGTAGAACGTATAAAAATGGAGGGGTGAAAACCGTGTACAAGAGCTTCGATACCTATATCCCGACAAAAATCCTGTTTGGACGGGGCCGGGTCAGAGACCTGGGAAGAGAGGTGGCTGCGCTCGGCAAGAGGGCGCTGATGGTCACCGTGCCGTGGGACGACGTGCAGGCGGAACAGTTCCGCAGAATCCAGCGCATTCTGGAGGACAGCGGCGTGGAGGTCGCCGTCCACGCCAAGGTGCGCCGCAATCATCCGGAGATTGCGCACATCAACGACGCGGCGGCAATGGCAAGAGAGTTTGGCGCAGAGGTGATTCTCGGCGTAGGCGGCGGCAGTTCCATTGACTCGGCAAAGGCGGTCGCCGTCGGGATGCGGCACCCGGGCGAGCCGTGGGATTACCGGTTCCAGACAA
>USJY01000268.1 GCA_900555065.1 uncultured Eubacteriales bacterium | reverse complement strand
GAGCGTCTTCCAGTTTTTTTCTTTGAGCGGTATGGAGACGACGTTGTCGCTGTCCGTTGAGAAGCTCAGGGCGCCAAAATCCAGGTCCGAGAAGTCCAGGCCGCCCATATTCACAGACACAAGCGGTCTGTTGCCGGTCCGGTCGGTGCTGACCGAGATGTCCACGCGCGAGTTGGGAATGGTCTTGAGCAATACGGCGGCGCCACGCCGATGCGCTGTTTTTCTCGTCGCAGTGTCCCCCGCCGTCTCCATCCGCGTCTCCCAGACGCTTTCAATCACGCGCCCGTCGTCGGCCGTACCGGAAAACCGGCAGATTGTTCCCTGCGTCGTCCCGATATACAGTACGCCCTCGTATTCCTTGACATAGCAGGCAGGCCTGAAAACGTCGTTTTGATACGCGCCGATACCTGTCCATAAAAACCACTCGTATTCATACTCGCTGCCCGAACCGTACCGGCCCCGGCTGTCGGCCAGGAACAGGCGCTCGCCGCACAGCAGACACAGATACCCGTCCCACTCCTCAAGCATGACGGAGGCCAGGTCCTCCCCGCGCAGCGCGCTGTCCACCACGGTGCTGCGGTGGCACAGAATCCGCTGTCCGGCCGTCACGTTCGGGTAGGATATCCCCTCGAGGCCGAACGCTGAAAGGTAGACCAGGTCGTCGCGAAAGGAGATCGCCGCGCCGGGGGATACGTTGCCGACGCTAATTACGCTCTCCGACACAGGGTACACCCGGCCCAGTTCATAGTCCAGCGCCGGCGCATGGCTGTACAGCGCCGCCCCGTGCTGGGATGTGTTTTTCAGCACGATCAGGCTTCCATCCTGCACGACGATGCTTGCGATCGGCGCGGTTTCGTCGCCGTCCTGGTAGTAGTTCACATCCGGGATATACGCGGGGTTGTCAAGCTCGCTGTGCCAGAGCACGTTCGCATAATCCGTATTGCCCGTGAAAAACACGCGCCCGTCAAACGCGCAGGTCTGGGTACAGCCCTCAATTCTGCTCCGGTTTCCCGCCGCGGTTTTACTGAAGGTGACGACCACATTGTCGTCGCCGCCGCCCGGCGTGGGCGGCGCCGTTGCAAAAGTCACGGTTCCAGCCGTGCCGTCCACCGTAAAATCGGACGCGGGCGCGCCGTTTACCGTCGCCGTGACCGTGCTGTCGTCAAGCCCGGTCGCGTCAAGATGATACTCTTTGCTCTCTCCGTCGCCCCGGAAGCTGTTCTTGCGCCTGTTCGTGAGCATGTTGACGCTCTGGTAAGTCGTGCCGCCGCCCGCCGGCGTGCGCGCAATGGAGGTGGTGGGAACGTAGCCCTCCACCTGCGCGCAGGTGCTGCCGTCAAAGCAGAGATAGCGCAGACCGTCGAGGATATACAGCCTGTCGCCGTGCAGAAAGCCCGTCGAACGCCGGTTTGCCATCTCGCAAAGGGCGCTGAGCGCGCCCGGTGCGGACGGAAAGTTATCCCACAGGTACAGGCTTGTTCCCGCATGCACGAGCACCTTGCTCGCAAGGCCCTTGCCCCAGAAATACATGCCGTGGATCCGGCCGCCAAACTGTCCCAGCGTCTGCAGGCCCGGTCGCGTCTCCACAAAGTTCGAATAACCGTCCACATACTTCTTGTACATGTTCTGCGCGTACGAGGCGCGCTGCGGCGCGACGCTGCGCTGTTCGCTTGAAAGGTCCACGCCGCACAGGTCGGCGTAGCGGACCGTTACCTGCGCCGGCGGATCGGGCAGTGAGAATTTAGACATATTCCCACCCCGCATCCACTACGCGCGCCGCCGCCGCGCCCGCGCGGCTGGTGAGCAGCTGGGCTTTCAGGTCCTCATAGTCGTTTCGGTAGCGCACCGCCTTACGCTCATCCTCGTCCTGCCACAGGTAAAAGCTCGCAAGCAATGGAAGCAGCTCCGCCGCATCCGCTTCAAACTCCAGCTCGTAATCGTCCGGCGTCTGTTCCGTCACCCTGCGCGGCACGCGCTTGAACCACACGTCCACCGGCCCAGACTGGCCCGGCTGCAGCAGGATCGCGTCGTCGTTGTCCAGCAGGTAGTCCGCGGCGCGGCGCGGGTTTCTGAGCGCGACCGGGTAACGGTCCACATAACCGAGGAATACGGGCTCGCCGCCCTCCGCGGTCAGGGCGCGTATGTCAAACCGCTGTTCCGCTCCGGTGTCCTCCAGCTCTATGACGTAGTGGCCGATAAGCGGCCGGACAAACGCGGCGACAATCGTCATGGCCCGGTTGACGGCCTCGATGCACGACTTTGGATTTTCCGCGTATGCGTTCGACTGCTCAAACCCCAAATTGATAATCTCCGATTTGATCTCGCCCCAGGTCTTATACATTACGCTCCTCCTTTCCGGGAATGCGTGCGGGCGGGAAACCGCCC
>USJY01000267.1 GCA_900555065.1 uncultured Eubacteriales bacterium | reverse complement strand
TACGGTTGAAGAGGCGGCCGAGGCCGTCGGGTATCTGGATGCTTCGCGGTTCCACCGGAATTTCAAAGAGCATTTCGGCATGACGCCTGCAGCCTATCGGCGCTGTAAGAATATTTCCTTATAACATAAAAAGCCATACCTTCGCGCAAGTGACAGGGCATGGTTTTTTTGTTATGATGAAATAAAATACTGTAAGGAGGGCGACGGAATGAAAGGACAATGGATCTGTCCGCCGGAAACGACGGAGGGCTGCCCGCAGTTTCGCAGGGTATTCACCGGCCAACCGGCGCAAAAAGCGGTGTTGCGCATTACCTGCGTCGGCGTATATGAGGCGGAGTTAAACGGGATGCGCGTGGGAGAGTTTATCATGGCTCCCGGCTGGACGGCCTGCGGCCGCCGGCTTCAGGTGCAAAGCTATGATGTTACCGATTTGCTTAAAGATGAAAATGAGCTGCGGATCACCGTCGGTCCAGGCTGGTATCGCAACCCAAGAGCGCCCTGGCAGGCCGGCTTGTCCAGTCCGCTGTCGGTCAACGCTCTTTCGTTCCATGAGCAATTGCCTGCCGGTCTGCTGGCTGAACTGATCATCGACGGCGAGAGCATCGGCACCGATGATAGCTGGACGGTCTGGAGCAGTCCCATTCGTCAAAGCCTGCTCTATGACGGAGAAACGTATGACGCAACGCATACCCCCTGTAAAATCGGTGCGGCGGTCGTATACGACGGCCCGACCGATACCCTTGTAGAGCAGCAGGGGGAACAGGTGCGGGAACAGGAGCGGCTGCGTCCCCGCGCCATTTTCAAAACGCCAAAAGGCGAGACGGTGGTCGATTTCGGGCAGGAGGTAACCGGCTATGTGTCGGTGACGCTGCCTGCGCGGTCCGGCGACCGCGTCGTGCTGAGCCATGCCGAAGTGCTGGATAGCGACGGCAACTTTTATACCGATAACTATCGATCCGCCAAAGCGCTTCTTACCTATATCTGTAAGGACGGCGTGCAGACTTACAAGCCGCATCTGACCTTTTACGGCTTCCGCTACGTCCGTCTGGACGAATTCCCGGTTGATGCCGGTATGGATATGTTCGAGGCTATCGCAGTGTATTCGGACATGAAACGCACCGGCTATCTGACGAGCGGGAATGCGCTTCTCAACAAGTTTTTTGACAATGTAATCTGGGGGCAAAGGGGCAATTTCCTGGATGTTCCAACCGACTGCCCGCAGCGCGACGAGCGTTTGGGCTGGACCGGGGACGCGCAAATATTCGCAAAAACAGCCTGTTATCAGTATGACGCCGAAAAATTCTTCACAAAATGGATGGCGGATCTGGCGTTGTCGGCCCGTTTGGACGGGTCCGTTCCGGTTGTGGTTCCGGATGTGCTCGATTTATCGGGCGCCTGCGGCTGGGCCGATGCAGCGGTCATCGTACCCTGGGAAGTATACCGGGCGTTTGGGGATGCGCAAATTATCCGCGACAGTTTTTCCTGTATGAAAGGGCATTTGGACTATATCAGGAATACGACCAGCGCGCCGGATCTGTGGCGGGTGGAGTCGGTCCCGCATTACGGCGACTGGCTGGCGCTCGACCATGACGAGGGCAGCTACCGCGGCGCTACGCCGCTGGCGTACACCTGTGATTGTTACTATGCCTATTCTCTTTCGCTGTTCATACGCATGGGCCGGCTCGTCGGCGAGGATGTGCGCGAATATGAGGCGCAGTACGCGCGTACCGTCGGCGCTTTCCGCAAGGCGTGGACTGCATTTCCGACTCAGACTATGAAAGTGCTTGCCCTGGCTTTCGGACTGGCCGAACAGCCGCGGAAGCTTGCCGATGCGCTTGCGGCGCAGCTTCGTTCCAATGGGCATATGACCACCGGATTTTTAGGCACGCCTTATCTGCTGCATGTACTCAGCGACTGGGGCTATGCCGATTTGGCGTATGATCTGCTGCTGCGTGAGGAGTATCCGAGCTGGCTGTACTCGGTGCGGCAGGGCGCGACGACCGTATGGGAGCACATGGACGGCATCAAACCCGACGGCAGTTTCTGGAGCAGGGATATGAATTCCTATAACCATTACGCTTACGGCTCGGTGGTCGATTGGGTGTTTGAAAAGGCGGCCGGCATTTCGCCGGCACAAGCGGGCTATCGGAAAGTGCGCATTGCGCCGATCCCCAACGCACGCCTGGGACATCTGTCGGCGCGCTACCTGAGCCGCCAGGGGGAAATCATTTCCCACTGGACATATGAAAAGGAGTCCGTACGCTACGAAGTCGTCACGCCGGCGGATGCGCTCGTCGTAATCGGGAACAAGACATATGAGGTCCGTACCGGCAGCTATGTTTTTTACGGGCCAAAGTAACGGCGATCGAGCCGGAACATGAGTCCGGAGAGAGGCGG
>USJY01000266.1 GCA_900555065.1 uncultured Eubacteriales bacterium | reverse complement strand
AGTCCGCAGCCTGTTCCAGCAGGTTCTTTTCCGCTGTCGCGGGCTGTATGGTATTTTCGGTCATATCTGAATAGGCGCGTTCATTACTGTAAGCCAGCGCGGTGTATTCCGACATTGCGTATTCCTGCGCAATCGAGGCGCCTGCCGCGGCATCGGCCGCTGCTGCGGCTCCATCGGCGGCGGTGTTATTCTCCGCCGGATTGCCTGCTTCGGCATTCGCTGCGCCGGCGTCCGGCGCGGTATCCGCGACAGGCGCGTCAGCGGCGGTAGTATCCGTGCTCCCGGATGCGGCGATATCGGACGTGACAGGGCCTGCCTGGCCGGCGATATCGTTTGCAGCCGTTTCGGTATCCGCAGAGTATTCCTCTTCGGCGGCCGATACGTCCCCTTCGGCAGACGGATCTTCCGGCGCGGCGGCTGCGGCCGGCTCCGCGACCGCCTGTTCCAGTTCACCCGTCTCCGGATTGAAAATCATGTTGACGTCCGGGTCGGGCGGAATCGCCTCCGCCGCGGGATATGTGATCGGACTGCTGACCACCGTATCATTCGACGGGACCATTTCTATGGTTATCCCGCCTTTTTCATAGGTTACCGAATCGCGCAGGTCCTCCGGCAGCACGAGCGTTCCGGAACCGCCGTCGGCGACGAACGCGGTTGCTTCGTGCGCTGTGTCGTTGCGCAGTGCGGAGGTATAGTCCGTCTTCATCCCGTTTTCATCCGTGTACCAGATGTCCTCCGCGAACAGATACAGCGTCTGCGTGCCGTCCGCATTTTCAAAAATGGCTGTGTTTGTATCCTCTTCCAGATCACGGCGCCTGGCAATGCAGCCGGACGCGTCCAGTAACTCCGCCGACAGGCCTTCCGGGATCTCGCTGTAGGGCACGCCCAGCTCTGTTGTCGCCTCTGCCAGGACGGTTTCTGCTTCCAGGGGCTGCGTTGCCCCCGCCTGAGATATCAGCAGTACTGCGATTGTGATGATGCAAAACAGTTTTTTACAGTCCTTTTTCATTATAAATTTCCTTTCCATTATAATATGTCATACCAAATGCAGTGGGAAACAGGATTTATAAGACTTGGGCTGATGATGCAATACGAAAGCGATTGTCATTTTATTAAAACAATGGAATCAACCTCCTCCTTTTACTATATGATATTATATGCCACAATAAATGTCAACGAAAAAACAATATTTTTATATATTGTAACTATTTTGTAATTGAAAAATTATGTTATGCAGAACTTTTTTGTGCCTATTTGCTGCGGGCGGCGTACGCGCAGCGGTGCGGCTGATGGGGACTGAAACATGCTGTCTTTGAATTGCATGAAGCTGGAAAATAATACAAAGAGGAGATAAGCGTTTTCATTGAAAAAGACGCGCGGACAGACGCACGTTTGCGCCCTGCCGGAGCTGTCTGCGCCGGAAAAGGGCGCGGGCGCGCGCCGGATGGTTACAGGGTGGAGCCGGACCGCGTTACCCTGCCTTGCGGGCCCAAATGGGGACGATGGGAGCAGGGGCATCGGACATATCTGCAAAGGCGGTTGTTGCCAATGGTAAATCCCACCGGAAAACAGAGAAAAGCAGAAGGATTTGGATTATTTTCAAGCTAAACCAAATTTTTTACGGGATTCCAAAGAAAATTTGCGATTTTTCTTGACAAATCACGATTTATCCCGTATATTTATGATTGTTATAATGATACGCTTGCCCGGCAGCCTGTGAAGACCCTCCGGCTGTGCCTGGGCAGGCACTTTTCTCGCTTGCGCGTTTTTTGCCAACGCCGGCGGGAAGTTCTAAAAGAGACGGCCCGCGTGCGGGAACGCGGCCGGGAGAAGAAACCGCCCGCAGCCGCAAAGCGGCGGCGGGAAAGGCTGCGCCGCGCGGGAACGCGGCCGGGAATCATACCGTTATGAAACGGGAGGGAGCTGAAATTGGAAAATCTGGAAGTCATCCGTTTGGAGAACATCAGCAAATCGTACGACGATGAGATCATTTTAAACGATTTGAGTCTGTCGATCAAAGACGAGGAGTTTGTCACCCTGCTTGGGCCTTCAGGCTGCGGCAAGACAACGACGCTGCGCATTATCGGCGGGTTTGTTACGCCCGACACGGGCACAGTCTATTTCGACGGGCAGCAGATCAACAAATTGCCGCCCTATAAACGGAACGTGAACACGGTCTTCCAGAAGTACTCGCTGTTCCCCCATTTGAACGTAATCGAGAACGTGTCCTTCGGGCTTCGACTCAAAAAACTGCCGCGGGACAAGATCAACGCGACCGCGTCCGACATGTTGCGCCTGGTCGGTCTGGAAGGCTTTGAGAAGCGGGACGTGGGCTCGCTCTCCGGCGGCCAGCAGCAGCGCGTCGCCATTGCGCGCGCACTGGTCAATTCGCCCCGCGTCCTGCTGCTG
>USJY01000265.1 GCA_900555065.1 uncultured Eubacteriales bacterium | reverse complement strand
GTATACGCATACTCGCCCTTGCTCTTGTTGAGCATGTTGTCAATATTGATCTTCGCATTGCCGAACAGGGCGCTGAACTGGCCGATCATATTCGGGATGTTTTCATGGATAATGCAGACGCGCGCGCATCCGCCAGGCTCCATCTCGGTGTCCGGGAAGTTTACGGAGTTTTTGATGTTACCGTATTTCAGGTAATCGGAAATCTCCTGTGCGGCCATGACCGCGCAGTTCTCCTCCGACTCGGGCGTGGACGCGCCGAGGTGGGGAATGGTGATGCAATTCGGCATTTCCAGCGCGGCTTCGTCGGGGAAGTCGGTCACATAGACGGCCACCTTGCCCGTGTCAAGAGCTTCCTTCATATCGTCGTTGTCCACCAGACCGCCTCTGGAGAAGTTGAGAATGCGCACGCCGTCCTTCATCTGCGCGAAAGCTGCCTTGTTCAGCATGCCCTTCGTATCGCCGGAGAGGGGGACGTGTATGGTGATATAGTCGCAGTTGGCGTATATTTCGCCCAGGGATTTGGCGTGCTTGACATGGCGGGACACGCCCCATGCAGATTTAACGGACATATAGGGGTCGTACCCGTAGACGTCCATACCCAGGGAATGGGCGGCGTTGGCGACCATGGCGCCGATGGCGCCGAGCCCGATCACGCCCAGGGTCTTGCCCTCGATCTCCGGGCCGACAAAGCTGCTCTTGCCTTTTTCCACAAGCTTGGCAACGCCCTGCTGGCCCTTGAGGGTGCGGGCCCATTCAATGCCGCCGACAATGTCGCGCGAGGAGAGGAAAAGCCCTGCCAGCACGAGTTCCTTGACGGCGTTGGCGTTTGCGCCGGGCGTGTTGAATACGACGATGCCCTTTTGGGAACACGCATCCACCGGGATATTGTTTACGCCTGCGCCCGCGCGGGCGATCGCCTCGAGAGTGTCGGGGAACGCAACGTCGTGCAGCGCCGCGCTGCGGACGATAATGCCGTCGTACTCGGCGATGTCCTCGCTGTATGTGAAATCGGCCGGGTCGAGGTGGGAAAGGCCGCTTTCTGAAATCTTGTTAAACAGTTTGATCTGATACATCTTTGTTACCGGCCCTTTCTTATGCGTTTTCTTTTTCAAAGCTGGTCATAAAGCGAATAAGCGCCTCAACGCCTTCAACCGGCATGGCGTTGTAAATGCTCGCGCGCATACCGCCAACAGAGCGGTGGCCTTTCAGGTTGACAAGCCCTGCGGCTGTGGCGCTCTTGACAAAGGCGGCGTCCTTCTCCGCGTCGCCGGTGACAAAGGGCACGTTCATAATCGAACGGTCCTTGCCCATAACAGTCGGCTTGAACAGTTTGGAAGCGTCGAGATAGTCATAGAGCATAGCGGCTTTTTTGCGGTTGATTTCGCCAATGGCTGACAGCCCGCCGAGCCCTTCGAGCCACTCGAGCACCTTCATGCAGACATAGATGGCGTATGTGGGCGGCGTGTTGTACATCGAGCCGTTTTTCACGTGGATGTCATACTGGAACATGGTCGGCGTACCCTCGATGGAGTAGCCGAGCAGGTCGTCGCGGATAATGACGACGGTCAGGCCCGCCGGGCCCATGTTCTTCTGCGCGCCGGCAAAGATGACGCCGTACTTTGTCACGTCGATGGGTTCGGACAGGATGCAGGAGGACAGGTCGGCCACAAGGGGCACGTCGCCGGTCTCAGGCAGTTCGGCGAACTTTGTGCCGTATATGGTATTGTTTTCGCAGATGTAGAAATAGTCGGCGTCCTTCTGGAATGCGGCGGGATCCAGCTTGGGAATATACGAATATGTCTTGTCCTTGGAGGAGCCGACAATATTGACTTCGCCGTATTTGCTCGCCTCTTTATAAGCCTTGTCAGCCCACGCGCCGGTGAGGACCAGGTCAATCTTCCGATTTTTCATCAGGTTCATCGGTACCATGGCGAACTGGGAGGAGGCACCGCCCTGCAGGAACAGCACTTTATAGTTATCCGGAATATGCATCAGATCACGCAGATCCTGCTCTGCTTCTTTGATAATATCGTCAAAGACCTGTGAGCGGTGACTCATTTCCATAACGGACATACCACAGCCCTTGTAATCCAGCATTTCTGCTGCTGCTTCTTTTAATACTTCTTCCGGTAATACGGCCGGACCTGCTGAAAAATTGTACACTCTGCTCACTTTCATATCCTCCTTGACTTCTCACTTTGTTCTATGATGAATTTTATAGTAAGTGCTGATACCTGTTTTCAGAATTTTGCCAGATATCAGTACTTATTTTCTACACTTTACTATAGTACTTTGTTAAAAATTAGTCAAGCCTTTTTCCAAGTTCTGGAAAAAGGCTTACAGAACCGAATTTATGCTTCTTTATTCAGATCGTCCTGGTCAAATGCATCCTCAATCGGTGCACCTGCCGGAACC
>USJY01000264.1 GCA_900555065.1 uncultured Eubacteriales bacterium | reverse complement strand
TCAATTCCATACCCGGAAAATTCCGGCTTTTCACTTTGGGCATCATGGTCTGTACCTGCGAGCCGTAGAGTATGCCGAGCAGAACCGTCTCGATCATATCGTTGAAATGATGTCCCAGCGCGATCTTGTTGCAGCCGAGCGTCTGCGCGAAATGGTACAGATGCCCTCTGCGCATACGGGCGCACAGGTAGCATGGCGCGCCGTCGACTTTCTCCACAACGCGGAAAATGTCCGATTCAAAAATCTGAATGGGGATTTTCAGCTGCGCCGCGTTTTCTTCGATCCGCCGCCGGTTCTGCGGCGCGTAGCCCGGGTCCATGACGATATAGGACGCGGTAAAGGGAATTTCCGTGACCCGCTCCAGCTGCTGCATAAGTTTTGCGAGCAGCATGGAATCCTTGCCGCCGGAGATGCAGACGGCGATCCTGTCCCCTTCCCGGATCAGGCCGTATTCGCGGATCGCCTGAATAAAGCGGTTCCAGATCAGCTTTCTGTATTTCTTTGTCAGGCTGTGTTCCGCCCTTGCGTTCATATCCAACATACCACTCCGAAGTTTTTTTTCAGTATACCACAAATGTCTTCGTCTGTCGATAAAAAAGAGGCTCCGGTATCCGGAACCTCCTTTCTGTCAGACCACTCAGACAGGCGTTACATTGACCGCTCTGACCTTGTTGTTGCGCGCATCGATTTCGGTGTCGAAAGTCACGCGCTGGCCTTCGTTCAGAGACCTATACCCATCCGCATTGATTGCGGAGAAGTGAACGAATACATCCTCCGTGCCGTTGTCGTTGGTGAGAAAGCCGTAGCCCTTCTCTGCATTGAACCATTTTACCGTACCAGTGTTCATGTGTTTTTCCTCCAGTTTTCAGTGATTTCGTCGTCATGCAAATAAAAAACACATGTTTTTGTAAATCATTCCCGCGCAAATGACTTACAAAAACATGTGAGTTCGATCGTGCACAATTCAGAATACAATATTATGTTAACATATACGGCGCGGTTTGTCAATACCTAATCCCTAAAAAAAACGTTGACAAATAAAATATTTGTATTGACAAAATACTCGCATCGTACTAATATAAAAAGTCGAAGATAGAATATCGGGGCGATATCTGACGAGAGGCCCAATGCTGTTATACGTTTGGCCTGGCCATGCGTTTTTTTCACATTTTCGCTCTTTTAAGGAGGCAAAGTCCATGGTTGGACTTCTTATCGGGCTTGCCGGCGGCGTACTGCAGTACATTTTGCTGCGCAAGCTCGCAAAACGGCTATCCGCCGGGATGCCGGGCGGCGGACTCGGCTGGATCATCGCGCTGCAGTTCCTAATCCCGGCAACGGTGCTCGGCCTGTGCGCCGCCGTCCGAACAGACGATCTGCTGTACGCGGGTATCGGGATTACGGCCGTGATTATCGGGGGCTCGCTGACCGAGTTCATAATCGCACTGCGGCGTTCCAAGAAAAAGGACGGTGATTGACATGCTGCAATATATCCTGCTCGCGCTCGGCATTGTCGGCGCGGCGGGCGGTTATTTGGGGCGCAGGCACTATTCGAAAAAGCTTGCGGCGACCGAAGCGCCGTCCAAACAACAGAAACGTCCCAAAACCCTGCTCACGATACTGATGGTGATCGGTGCCTACCTTACGGCGACAAGCCTGATAACCATCCTCTTCGGCGCAAAAGCGCCCGAAGAGCTGGAGGTTTCCATCTGGGCGGAGCGGATCAATCTGTTCGGTCTGGACCTGAGCGTGACGATCGTGTATACTTGGATCATTATCCTGATTCTGATACTGTTCGCCGTCATACTGCGTCTGACCGTGATACGGAAAATGCAGCAGACGCCGAAAGGTATACAGAACGTGCTGGAATGCGCGGTTGAGAACATTGCAAAATACACCGAGTCCAAGACGGGTCACCTCGGAGAAAACCTCGGCGCATATATCTTTACCGTGGCCGTATTCCTCATCTCCTGCGCGGCAGTCGAGCTGCTCGGCGTGCGCGCGCCGACCGCGGATATCACCATGACCTTTGCGCTGGCGCTGATTACATTTGTGCTGATCAATTACTACGGCATTAAAAAGCGCGGGCTGAAGGGCAGAGTGAAAACGCTCGCATCGCCGACGCCCATCGTATTCCCTTTCCGTATTGTCAGCGATATAGCGATTCCCGTCTCCCTTGCCTGCCGCCTGTTCGGTAATATGCTGGGCGGGATGATCGTTATGGATCTGCTCTATATGGCGCTCGGCAATCTTGCCGTCGGCATTCCGAGCATTATCGGCTTGTATTTCAACGTGTTCCATCCGTTGATCCAGACCTTTATCTTTGTTACTCTGTCCCTCACCTTTATCGGCGAGGCTACGGAAGAATAAACTATTGAACAATTATTAAGGAGTGAATTACTATGAACATCGCTATCGGAGTAGGGCTT
>USJY01000263.1 GCA_900555065.1 uncultured Eubacteriales bacterium | reverse complement strand
AATACCATTACGGTTCGCCAACAGGCGAAAAGATCCAAAATTGTATGACAACCAGCCCGGGGCGCGATCCGTTCCGGGCCGTTCTTTACCAGAAAACAAGCGTCCGGACCCCTGCGGTCTGATCGCGTCAGGCGGGAGGCTGCGCTTTGAAGCACCTGTTTATTATCAACCCGGCAGCCGGGATAAAAGACCGGTCCCGGCAGTACATAGAAGAGATCGAGCATATTTTCGCGGATTTGGACGAGCCTTATGAAATCGCCCTGACAGAGTACCCGAGGCATGCGACGGAGATTGCGCGAGCCCATGCGCGGCGGGGTACGCCGCTGCGCATTTATTCGATCGGCGGCGACGGGACGCTGGGAGAGGTGCTCGCCGGCTGTTACGACTGCAAAAATGTTGAGCTGGCAGCATATCCGTCCGGAACCGGAAACGACTTTATAAAGGTGTTTCCAGGGCTGCCCTTTGCGGATCTGGCTGCCCTTGTCCATGGCGAGAGCGAGACGATTGATATTCTCAGATATAACGACAGCGTTTGTATCAATATCGTCAACTGCGGATTCGACGCGAACGTAGCCTATAACGTGCGCCGGTTCAAGAAGTTTATGAGCGGGAATCTCGCTTATTTTGCGTCCCTGTTCTATTCGTTTTTACAGCGGATTACCTTCCGCTGCCGCGTGGAACTGGACGACGCGCTGTTTTATGAAGGGCGGGCTACGCTCGCCGTCGCGGCGAACGGCCGGGTGTACGGCGGCGGGTTTCAAGCTGCGCCGCGGGCGGAGGTGACGGACGGGCTGCTGGACGTCGCTGTCGCAAAGGGGATGTCGCGCCTTACGGTGACCACGTTTGTCGGCAGGTACAAGTCGGGCCGACACGAGGGGCTGAATAGGCTGCTGAAAACGGGGCGCGCAAGACGAGTGCGCATATCGTCGCCGAAGCCTTTCGTTATGTGCGCGGACGGAGAGACGGCGATGGGAAACACCTGCACGGTCGAGGTAATGCCTGCCGCGCTGCGTTTTATTCTGCCTGCTACAGACGGGATGAACGCGCCGCAACGCGTACTTGAGCCCGCCATGCCCGTATAGCGGCAGGGAATTAGCACTCGGAAATATGGAATGACAAGGGAAATGCGAAATTTTTAAAAATTTCGCATTTCCCTCTTGACTTTTTCCCATTGTTTTGGTATAACAAGTAATAGATTTTAGCACTTGAGGCACTTGAGTGCTAAACGACAAAAGGATAAGACAAGGAGGATTCTGCAATGTATTTGAAACCGTTGGCAGACAGAGTCGTCATCAAAATGGTGGAAGCCGAAGAGACGACCAAGAGCGGCATTATTCTTACGGCCTCCGCGCAGGAGAAGCCCCAGGTGGCCGAAGTGATCGAGGTCGGCCCGGGCGGGCTTGTGGACGGTAAGCAGGTTGAGATGACCGTGGCGAAGGGCCAGAAGGTCATTGTCAGCAAATATTCCGGCACCGAAGTGAAAATTGACGACGTGGAGTATATCATTGTAAAACAGGGCGATATTCTCGCAACCGTCGAAGACTGAACAGGAGGATTTAATTATGGCGAAACAGATCGTTTACGGCGAAGAGGCCAGAAAAGCCCTTCAGACCGGCGTAGATAAACTTGCCGATACGGTGAAGATCACCATCGGCCCGAAAGGCCGCAATGTCGTGCTTGACAAAAAATACGGCGCGCCCCTGATCACAAACGACGGCGTGACCATTGCTAAGGAAATCGAGCTGGACGACCCGTTTGAGAATATGGGCGCGCAGCTTGTCAAGGAAGTCGCGACCAAAACCAACGACGTGGCCGGCGACGGCACCACCACCGCGACTCTGCTCGCGCAGATCATGATCCGCGACGGGCTGAAAAATATCTCTTCCGGCGCCAATCCCATGATTGTCAAAAAGGGCATTCAGAAAGCGGTTGACGCAGCGGTAGAAGCGATTGCCAAGAATTCCGTGAAGGTTTCCGGCAGCAAGGATATCGCCCATGTGGCGACCATATCCGCCGGCGACGAAGTGATCGGCGAACTGATCTCCGAGGCGATGGAGAAGGTTTCCGCCAACGGCGTCATCACCGTCGAAGAGTCCAAGACGGCGGAGACTTACAGCGAAGTCGTCGAAGGCATGCAGTTTGACCGCGGCTATATTACGCCGTACATGGTTACCGATTCCGAGAAGATGGAAGCCGTGATTGACGACGCATATATCCTGATTACCGACAAGAAGATTTCCAATATTCAGGACATCCTGCCTCTGCTGGAGCAGGTTGTGCAGACCGGCAAAAAGCTTGTAATCATCGCGGAAGACATCGAGGGCGAGGCGCTCGCCACCCTGATTGTCAACAAGCTGCGCGGCACGTTTACCTGCGTCGCGGTCAAAGCCCCCGGCTTCGGCGACCGCCGCAAGGAAATGCTGCAGGATATCGCTA
>USJY01000262.1 GCA_900555065.1 uncultured Eubacteriales bacterium | reverse complement strand
GCTTGGTTTCACCGGCACCGCGGCGGGCACCGCCACCGCCGCCGCCACCGCCGCCGCCGTCGCCGCCTACATCTTTGGATGCACCCGTGCCATTCAGCGCCATACTGCCGTCGCCGCCTCTGGCCTTGAGCGTACCAGAACCGGTGACCACGATCTCGGAGCCCTCCGGAATTTCCAGGCCGGCGCCGGCGCCGCGCCCTACCGTTTCCAATTCCCCATACTCGTTTTTCTTGTTGATATAGCTCCCGTCGCCGCCCACCAGCTCCAGCGTGATGCCCTCGGGGATATGGATGACGGCTCTTCCGTTTTCAGGCGCTATCAGCGCGCTTACGCCGGAAATGCCTTTCGCCGAAATCGTAACCGTATCGTGACCATGGGGCGGATGCACGATGTAAACGCAGTTTCGAAGCAGCTGCGTGCCCGGCTTCGTATCGGGTGTAATCAGTTTGTAGTGATCATCATATTTTACATCGCTTACCGCCTGGACGGACGGGGCGGAAACGGGCAGCATGGAAGCGACCATGCACAGCGCCAGCAGCAGGCTGAGCGTCCTGCCGCGCGGTCTTGTTCCTTTCAGATTTATGTTATGCCTGCCGTGTATTCTCATTTCGGCTCCTCCTTTTGGGTCTTGTTTTATGCTTGCCGCAGTGTTAGGATGCGTTTTTATTTTCATAAAATATCGTCATTGTTTTTCTTACTGCATTTCATCCCGCTTTATCCTCTTTACTTTTGATTTGCTTCATGGAAGCAGACGCCGATCCTGTCATTCGGTTTTTCCCGCTTGAAATGCGGACACGCATAAGGACATTGGTTATTGTGTGCGTTCACCCACGGCCTGCCGTTGGGCGTCCTTCTCGGCTCCTCCGCAAAGTAGGGGTAATCGCCGAGCCACACACCACACATTTCATCGTATCGGTATCGTATTTCTATGGAATCTTCATCCACGATAATGGTTCGTGTTTTATATTCAACCGGATATTCCATCGAGTTTCAGCCCCTTTTATATCCCTCTACAATAATTATACGGATATTTCAACACGGCGGAATGTTAATTTCCATGCTGTTTTCGGCAATTTATGGGGTGTCTTGTTCGCCAAAGCGAACGCGGCCGCGATTCGAAGCATCTTCCCATGCAAAAAAGAAAAGACTCCGTCCTTGCGAACGGAGTCCTGGAGAAGTTATGGTTATGCAAGCATAAATTTAGCGAGTTCGGCTTTATCGGCAACACCCAGTTTGCTGTATACATCGGAAATTTTTCCCGATATATTCCTCTCTGAAATCTGCAAATACCCTGCGATCTCTTTATACGACCAATTCCTTGTCAGCAGCATGGCAATCGTAAATTCCATAGTCGAAAGGTTGTCCGCAACATCGTGGTTCGTCACGGAATTATGGATCACGCGCCATCCGGCGCTGAACGCATAGGTAATATCGATGATTCGCTTAAAATCCTTCGGATGGTCCTTTTTGAAATAAATCTCAATCATTCCCTGCAAAAGTCCATGGTGCTCTCCGAACGGCTCCAGCAGATCATCGGGCTTTGCCAATTTCCAGGCAAAATCGATCCGATTTTTTGCGTCCTCCACGCGCTTCATATTGACCAGCGCCATTGCCGCAACGATGTGAACATAGATCTCCGCTATGGACGAAGCGTTACGGATCAAGGCAAGCCCCATATCCGCGACGGCAAGGCTGCGGGCATACTCCTTTTCCAGATACGCCTTATGCGCGAGTACGTAACAGGCCCAAAGCTTCAAACCGGCGGGAAGATCGCTGATATATTCCTCTAACGGGGGTATGGGCGGAACGGGGATATGCAAAAACACAGATGCCGCAGTTGCGGTGAAAATGCCGGCGGCGCGAAATGGACGGGACGAATCCGAAGTCAACTCTCTGCGCGTCTGTTCCTGGAGGTTGCGCATGGCAAAGCGTGACAGCTGGCTGTGGCCGCCGGCGAGGTTGGCAAAGATATACAGCAGATTTGAAGAAAAGTGAAGCGCCGGATCGCGGCTGTTAAGATACGGTTCCACCGTTCTTGCGCATTCCTCCGCGCGGCCGCTGAAATAATAATACTCCGCAAGGGCGATATTGCGGTCGTCGGGGTCGGGCATCGTCTTGATGTATTCCAAACATCCGCCGACAGGATAGTCGCTGTTCAGCAAGGGCATAATCACACGCGGCGGCGAAGGCCGACAGGCGGCGGGAGCATCGGTGTCCGCGGTCTGTTTCTGTTCTTGCTTCGCCGCGGCGCTTTCAATAACAACCGCGTCCTTTGGTATCAGCCAGGATTTGCCGAATTTCTCCGCTCCCGGCATTCGCCCGGCTGCCGCCCATTTCTGTACCGCGCGAACGGTAACGCCGAGACGTTCCGCCGCTTCCTGTACGGTTTCAAATTCTGTCTTCTTAATCATCGTTCTTCTCCATCAAAGTCAATACCTGTG
>USJY01000261.1 GCA_900555065.1 uncultured Eubacteriales bacterium | reverse complement strand
CGGCCGCCGCGCTTGTGGTGAACGTGGAGTCTGACGCGTTGATCCGGATCCCCATTGCGTTTTTCGTCCTCTGCGCTGTGATGTGGGCCTATTATCTCGTCATCCGTACGCTGCGCAGGACGGGTTTTGAAGTGGAATCCATCGCCTTTTTTCTGTCCACAATCGGCTTTGCCGTCATCGCATCGTCCGACCCATCCGCGCTGTATAAACAGCTCGCCGCGTTCGGGATCGGCCTTGCCGTGTTCATCGTGCTCGGCTGGCTGCTGCGGGACCTGGGCCGTTCGGTAAAGCTGCGCTGGTTTATGGCGGCCGGCGCGCTCGGCCTGCTGGCGCTTACCCTGCTGTTCGGCAGGGAGGTATACGGCGCAAAAAACTGGATTTTTATCGGCCCGCTTTCCGTACAGCCCTCCGAGATTGCAAAAATCGCGTTCGTATACGCAGGCGCGGCGACACTGGACAGGCTTATGATGAAGCGGAACCTGTGGATGTTCCTGTTGCTGTCCGCCGGCTGTATCGGCATGCTCGCGCTGATGAACGACTTTGGTACCGCGGCGATATTCTTTGTCACCTTTGTCGTCATCGCGTTTTTGCGCTCGGGCGATTTTTCCGCTATCCTGCTGTCGGGCGCGGGCGCGGGCCTGTTCGGGTTTCTGGTCTTTAAATTCAAGCCGTATGTGCTCAACCGGTTCCGGGCATGGCGGAAGGTATGGGACTACGCCGCGACGCTCGGCTACCAGCAGACCCGCACCCTGACCTATGCCGCCAGCGGTGGCCTGCTCGGCGTGGGACTTGGAAACGGCTGGCTCAAGCATGTAGCCGCAGCGGATACAGATCTCGTATTCGGCTTCCTGTGCGAGGAGTGGGGTCTGCTTGTCGCGCTCTGCGCCGTTGTCGCAATCATCGTGCTCGCGGTATTCTGCGTCAAGTCCGCAGGTCAGGGACGGTCGTCCTTTTTCGTCATTTCGGCCTGCGCCGCCATGTGTATGCTCACGGTGCAGACAATGCTCAACGTATTTGGTTCAGTGGATATACTTCCCCTGACCGGCGTTACGTTCCCGTTCGTATCCAATGGCGGTTCGAGCATGATCTCAAGCTGGGGGCTGCTCGCCTTTGTAAAAGCGGCGGATACGCGCCAGAATGCGAGTTTCGCCATCAGGCTTGAAAAACGGGTGAAAGGGAAGGGGGCCGGCGGCGCATGAACAAGGTGTTTAAACGCACGCTGCTTGTCGTCGTATTTTCCGCGGCGCTGCTCGCCGGTATTCTGTTTTTCCTGTATGAATATCTGACGGACGGGCCGACATGGGTCCGGTTCTATGCAAACGCACATATCTATGCAAACGGCGACCTCAACACAGGCCGGATTGTCGACCGTCAAGGCGCGCTGCTGGTGGAGACGGATAACGGTGTGCGCCGGTTCAATGACAGTGCGGCCGTGCGCAGGGCTACCATGCACGCAGTGGGCGATATCGGCGGCAATGTGGCGACCGGCGTTTATAAAAACTATGCGGACAAGCTCGTCGGGTACGACCTGCTCAACGGCGTATACAGCTTTGCCGGCGAGGGTACGACGCTGACGCTCAGTCTCGATGCAGAGCTGTGCGCAACCGCGCTGGAAGCGCTGGGCGGCTACAAGGGCACCGTCGGGGTCTATAATTACAAGACGGGGGAGATCCTATGCATGATCAGCGCTCCCACATTCGACATCGCAGACCCGCCCGAGTTGCCGGAAGCGCCGGATGACGCATGGGACGGCGTGTATATCAACCGCTTTGTATCCAGTTCCTACCCGCCCGGTTCGATTTTTAAGCTCATAACGGCCCAGGCCGCAATCGACGAAATCCCGGATATCCACAGCCGGACGTTTACCTGCGAGGGCAGTATTGAACTGCCGGGCGGCGAAATCCGCTGCAGCGGCGTGCACGGTGAGATCGGCTTCGACGAGGCGCTGGCCTATTCCTGCAACGTGGCGTTTGCTGAGATCGCCGTCGAACTCGGCGGGCCGACGCTGACCCACTACGCCGAAAAGGCGGGCGTGACCGATTCGTTCACTTTCAGCCGGATGACGACGGCAAAAGGAAACTTCGACGTTGCGGATACAACGGATTCCGAGCTTGCCTGGGCCGGAATCGGCCAGTATACCGACCTTGTCAATCCGTGCGGGTTTATGATATATATGGGTGCGGTCGCCAACGACGGCGTGGCCGTATACCCGTCGCTCGTTGAGAAAACGACAAATGCAATCGGCTTGTCTTTCCCGCTCGGCGACCCCCAAAATGCCACCCGGCTGATGTCGTCCGCCACGGCGCGCGAGCTGAAGCGAATGATGCGCAATAATGTAGAGTCCTATTACGGGCAGGAGAATTTTCCCAATCTGCAGATCTGTGCCAAGTCCGGCACGGCAGAGCTGAGCGGCGGCAGCGAACCGCACTCGGTATTCACAGGATTTTTGG
>USJY01000260.1 GCA_900555065.1 uncultured Eubacteriales bacterium | reverse complement strand
CCGCCTCCACGCGTTCGCGCAACGCTTTGTTTTCACGCACCATCTCCAAAAACTGGCGCATGAGCTCATCCCGTTTATCCTTGAGCAGTTTGTGGCCGCGAATGGCGGTCACAAGCTTCTTTTTCAAACGGGTCAGTTCCATACGGGTTGGGTTAACCTGTGTAGAAGCCATTTCATCACCCTTTCCCTAGATTTCCATCGCGCCCGCCCGGCAGGGCCGGGCCATCCGGCTGCAAATGCGGCTCCATATCCCCTGCGCCGCCGCGGCCATGCGCGGCGGCCCACCTTAACCGGACCATGCGGAGCGGTCCGGGCGGCCTGCCGCCTGCGCAACCGGGCAAACGCGGTCCAAAAGGCCGGCGTTACTGTTGGGGCTGCGCCTTGTAATACTTGTCGATATACGCGTCCTTGATCCGCTTAAGCTCGCTGCGGGGCAGCATGGAAAGAAGCTTCCAGCCGATCTCCAATGTCTGTTCAATATCACGGTTCGTATTATATCCCTGTGAGACATATTCCGCCTCAAACGCGTCCGAGAATCGCGCGTAGATACGGTCGATATCGGTCAGCGCCGCCTCGCCCAGAACGACCATCAGCTCCTTGGCCTCCTTGCCGCGGGCATAGGCGGAGAAAAGCTGGTTCATCGTGTCTGCATGATCGGCGCGGGTTTTGCCCTCGCCGATGCCCTTGTCCTTGAGTCGGGACAGAGACGGCAGCACGTCGATGGGCGGCTGCAGACCCTTGCGGTACAGATCGCGCGAAAGGATGATCTGTCCCTCGGTGATATAGCCGGTCAGGTCGGGGATGGGGTGGGTCTTGTCGTCTTCGGGCATGGACAGGATGGGGATCAGCGTAATGCTCCCGTTCTTACCCTTCTGCCGGCCCGCGCGCTCGTAGAGGTTGGCGAGGTCGGTGTACATATAACCCGGATACCCGCGCCGGCCCGGTACTTCCTTGCGCGCGGCGGAGACCTCGCGCAGTGCGTCGGCGTAGTTGGTGATGTCCGTCATAATGACGAGCACGTGCATATCCATCTCAAACGCGAGGTATTCGGCTGCCGTAAGCGCCATGCGCGGCGTTGCAATCCGCTCTACGGCGGGGTCGTTCGCAAGGTTCATAAACAGCACGGCACGGTCGAGCGCGCCCGTCTCGCGGAAGCTCTCGGTAAAGAAGTTCGCCTCTTCAAAGGTAATGCCCATCGCCGCGAAAACAACGGCGAACGGCTCGTTTGTGCCGCGCACTTTGGCCTGCCGCGCAATCTGCGCGGCGAGGTTGGCGTGGGGCATGCCCGATCCGGAAAAGATGGGCAGCTTCTGGCCGCGCACCAGCGTGTTCAGACCGTCGATGGCCGAGATCCCGGTCTGGATAAACTCCTGCGGATAGTTGCGCGCCGCAGGGTTGATGGGCAGGCCGTTGATATCCATACGCTTTTCGGGCAGGATCTCAGGGCCGTCGTCAATGGGCCGGCCCAGCCCGTCGAACACGCGGCCGAGCATATCGGCGGATACGCCGAGCTCCATGCTGCGGCCCAGGAACCGAACGCGGCTGTTGGAGAGGTTGATGCCCGTGGAGGCCTCAAACAGCTGTACCAGCGCGTTCCCGCCGTCTATCTCAAGCACTTTGCAGCGGCGGCGCTCGCCGTTTGCAAGCTCAATCTCGCCCAGCTCGTCGTAGAACACGTTCTCGACGCCGCGGACCAGCATCAGCGGACCGGCGACCTCTTCTATGGTACGGTATTCCTTCGGCATCAGAATTCCTCCCTTCTGGTCAGGCTTTCCAGTTCGTTGGTGAGCTGACGCTCGATCGAATCGATCTCGTCCCGAAGCTTTTCAATGGAAAGCTCCTTGAGCCGGCCGATCCGCTCGCGGACCGGCAGCGTCGCCACCTTTTCAATGTCCGCGCCCTTTTGCAGCGCAGCGCTGGCCTCATCGTAGTATTTGAGCACCATCTTCATCATCAGGTACTGCTTCTCCAGCGGCGAGTAGGTGTCCTCGTCGTGGAAGCTGTTCTGCTGCAAAAAGTCCTCGCGGACCGAGCGCGCGGCCTCGATCTTCAGCCGGTCCGGCGCGCTGAGCGCGTCCATGCCGACCAGCTGCACGATCTCTTCAAGCTCGCGTTCGTCCTGCAGCAGGTTCATGAGCCGGCCGCGCAGCGCGCTCCAGCCCTCGAACTGGCTGTCGAACCAGGCGGACATATTGTCCAGATAGAGCGAATAGCTGTTGAGCCAGTTGATGGCGGGAAAGTGGCGGCGGTAGGCGAGGTTGGAATCCAGCCCCCAGAACACCTTTACAATCCGCAGCGTCGCCTGCGCGACAGGCTCCGAAATATCGCCGCCGGGCGGCGACACGGCGCCGATTACGCTGAGCGAGCCTTCGCGCTCCTGTGCGCCGAGGGTGATGACGCGGCCCGCGCGCTCATAGAACTGCGCCAGCCGGCTGCTCAGATAGGCGGGATAACC
>USJY01000259.1 GCA_900555065.1 uncultured Eubacteriales bacterium | reverse complement strand
AAATCTAAGCTGCACATCGTTTGCGGCGACATTTTTGCAAAAGCTGCCGGCACATCCCGCCGCCGCGGCGGATCTCCTGTTTGTGGAAAGCCGGAATATAGCTGGAAAGGAGCCTGATGCATAATGGGTCGGGAGAATACGCCCATGCTGTGGACGCAGCGGCTTTTCTTGCGCAGATTCCGGGCGGACGACGCCGCCGCACTGTACGCAATACTCAGCGATCCTGAGGTAACCGCATATCTGCCGATGTTCCCGCTCTCTTCGCTCGACGAGGCGAAAGAACACTTAAACAGCGCGTATCTGCAATACTATGCCCGTCCGTCCGGATACCGGTACGCCGTCTGTCTGCGCGGGGAGGACAGTCCGATCGGGGAAGTGCATGTCTCGGACAGCGACAGCCGCGACTTTGGGTATTTTCTGCGCCGGTCGCACTGGGGCCGCGGGCTCATAACCGAAGCGGGCCGCGCTGTCATGGCGCGGCTGCAGGCCGACGGCGTACCCTATATCACGGCGACGCACGATGTAAACAACCCCGCCAGCGGCGCGGTCATGAAAAAGCTGGGCATGCGTTACCGCTATTCATACCGCGAATTGTGGCAGCCCAAGAATATTTGGGTAACGTTTCGTATGTACCAGTGCAACCTGGACGGTCGGGAGGACCGGGTTTATCGGAAGTACTGGGAAATCTACGCCGACCATTTTGTGGAAACAGGCGTATGATCGACTGTCTGTCCGCATGAAAACACCCGGAACCCTTAAAAGGGTTCCGGGTGTTTTGTTATAGGTCAGATTATTCTTTCAAAAAGTCCTTGTCCCGGTGCTCGACGCCCATATGCCGGACGTTGCGCCTGACTTTATCGATCATCGGATGGGTATTGTAGTCCTCATCCGCATCGGCGTAAAACCAGCCTGCGTCTTTAAAGTGATACGCTTCCTCCTCACCGATGTCGCACTGGAACGCATCGGGCGAATTGCAGCCGCGTTTCATTGCTTCAATCAATTCCGGCAGGTAACGTTCGTACACATCGCGCGGCAGCGCGTCGTGGTCGCGCGCGACCTTTGCGGCAAGGCCAACGACCTCGCCCAGCTGTCCGAGCGTGCGCATGACGCGTGCGGAAGAGAACGCGACGTGGGTCATGGAAAGGATCCGTCCGCCAAGGAACAGGTTGTCGCAGTCCCGCGCGTACAGCGTGCGGTACGGTACGGGATACGGCCGTTTGATCCCCCTGTGGTAGGCGAAGGAGCGGAACCCTTCTCCGAAGCGCTGTTCGCAGTCATATTCCGGGAAGTGCAGGTCAATGCTCCAGGTCATGGAGGCGGTCGCGTCGGGGTAGATGATATGGTCCTCAATATCGTTCTGCGTCAGGATCATATCCCCCAGAACGCGGTAGCTTTCCCGCTTCCCGCCCAGATGGGAAGCCCAGACCAGGCGGTAATTCCTGTATTCATCTTTGCGCGCCGAATGATTTTTCTGGAACGACCAGTTGGAAAAGATGGCCAGCAGGCCGTAATCGCGGATATACTCCGTCTCAGTCGCCATCTGGCGGCGGAAGCCGCTCTCCTGTTCCCAGTCGCCGTTAAAGGTGTGGAAACAGTCCTGCTCGGTAAATGGGATGGCGAAATCAATATCGGGGAAATCCACGGGCCGGCCGCAGTCCTCCGTATACCAGCGTATGGACTGGCCCATGACGAGATTCTCATGCTCGGGCGCGGCGAGGCTCTCGTTGAATTCAGCCTTCCCCTCCCGGCCGTACATCACTTCGCAGCCGGCCATGCGCGACAGGACCGCGTCGCCGGTGCAGTCGCAGAACAGCTTGCCGGTATAGCGTTTTTTCCTGCCGCTGCGCATGGACAGGGTCACGACGGCGCGGATGCTCCGTCCCTCGGTTTCAATTGCAACGGCGCGTTCTTCCTGCGCAATGGCCGCCGTGCCTTTCGCCTCATACAGCATAAAGGCAAAGCGCTTGCGGTTGTCTTCGTACAGCTCTTTATCAAACAGGTTGGGATCGCCCATAATCGGTTCAATTTCCTTGACGAGCCTGCCCAGGTTGGTATACGGCGGCTCATGCAGCCGTCCGCCGAGGCAGACGCGGATCTCCGAGGAATTGCAGCCGCCGAGCACAGGCCGGTCGTTGATGAGCAGAACGTGCAGCCCCTCGCGCTGTGCTGACAGCGCGGTGCAGATCCCTGCGATCCCGCCGCCCACGACGACGAGGTCGTACTCCGTCTCGTCCCGATCGATTGTCGGGTTGATAAAGCCGTCGCGAAACGCCTGCAGGGCGTCGGCGTCGTCAGGCGGTATCGTCTGCGTGGAAAGAAAGATTGCGTCGGCGCGGCCGTTAAAGCCGGTCAGGTCGTGCAGCGCAAGCGTATGCCGTCCCGGCTCCAGCCGGCCTCGTTTCACAGGGGACAACGGGCGTATTGGCAGGCTCACGGTTCAGCCGTAGCCGAAATTCGCCGTCCA
>USJY01000258.1 GCA_900555065.1 uncultured Eubacteriales bacterium | reverse complement strand
GATGAGTTTGCCGATAATGACGTTTTCCTTCAGGCCGATCAGCGGGTCGGTCTTGCCGCAGATCGCCGCTTCCGTCAGAACGCGGGTCGTCTCCTGGAAAGACGCCGCGGACAGGAACGAATCCGTCGCCAGGGACGCCTTGGTAATACCGAGCAGGGTCTGGATTCCGGTCGCAAAGCGCAGACCTTCTTCGCCCGCTTCCATGCGCGCGCGGACGGCGGCGTTTTCCGCGTCGAGCTCCGCTTTATCGACAATCTTGTTGAGCAGCAACGATGTGGAGCCGGGATCCTCAATGCGGATTTTCTTCATCATCTGGCGTACGATGACCTCGATATGCTTGTCGTTGATGTCAACGCCGTGCATACGGTAGGCGCGCTGTACTTCCTTGATAATATAGTTCTGCACCGCTTCCACGCCGAGAATATTGTAGATGTCGTGCGGATTGGCCCAGCCCTCGGTGAGGGCGTCTCCCTTTTCAATCACATCGCCGTCGTTTACCTTTAACCGCGCGCCGAACGGGATGACGTAACTGTTCTGGTCCAGCTCGTTGTCGTTGGTAACGGTGACGACCTTGTTGTTTTTCACTTCCTCAATACTGACCTTACCGGCGATCTCAGAAAGGATGGCCATGGTCTTGGGCTTTCTGGCCTCGAACAGCTCCTCGACGCGGGGCAGACCCTGGGTGATGTCGGCGCCGGCGATACCGCCTGTATGGAAGGTACGCATGGTGAGCTGCGTACCAGGCTCGCCGATACTCTGCGCCGCGATGATACCGACCGCCTCGCCCGAGTCAACGGGCTGGCTGGTCGCAAGGTTGATACCGTAACACTTGGCGCAAACACCGTAGCGGCATTTGCAGGTGAGCAGGCTGCGGATTTTAACGCGCTCAATGCCGGCGGCAATCACGCGGTTCGCGTCGTCGTCGTCCATCAGCACATCTTTCTCCACCAGCACCTCGCCTGTCTCGGGATGGACGACGGGTTCCGCCGTATAACGGCCGACCATGCGGTCAAAGAACTTCTCGATGCGTTCGCTGCCGTCGCGGATTTCCTCTACCCAGATGCCCTCGTCCGTGCCGCAGTCGTCCTCGCGGATGATCACGTCCTGCGCCACGTCGACCAGGCGGCGGGTCAGGTAGCCCGAGTCGGCGGTCCGGATGGCCGTATCGGCCAGGCCCTTACGCGCGCCGCGGGAGGAGATGAAGTATTCCAGTACGTTCAAACCCTCGCGGAAATTGGCGCGGATGGGCACGTCGATAACCTTACCGGAGGTGTTGGCCATCAGGCCGCGCATACCCGCAAGCTGGCGGATCTGGCTGATGCTGCCGCGCGCGCCGGAGTTGGCCATCATGTTGATTGGGTTGACCTCGCTCAGGTGGTCGGTCAGCGCCTTTGTGACGAGCTTGGTCGTCTCATCCCAGACGCCGATCACGAGCCTGTAACGCTCGTCGTCAGAGATCAGGCCGCGGCGGAAATCGCGCGTAATGGTATCGACCTTCTTCTCCGCCTCGGCAATCAGCGTCGCTTTCTCTTCCGGCACCTCAATGTCGGCCACTGAAATGGTGATTGCGCCTTTTGTCGAGTACTTGAAGCCCTGGCTCTTGATTACGTCGAGCAGCTCGGCTGTGCGCGCGATACCATGCACCTTGATACAGCGGTCGATGATTACGCCGAGCATCTTTTTCGTACACAGAAAGTCGATCTCCAGATCCAACGCGTGGTCCGGGTCTTTTCTGTCGACAAAACCGAGATCCTGCGGCATGTTCTCATTGAAAATCAGCTTGCCGATCGTCACGTCGACCAGCGCGTGTTTCATCTCGCCATCCACTTCGCCGCTCAGGCGCACCTTGATGGGCGCGTGGATATGGACATAGCCCGCGTCATAGGCGAGCATGGCCTCGTTGATACAGGAAAAGATGCTGCCCGCGCCCTTGGCCTCGGGATTGACGAGGGTCAGATAGTACGAACCCAGCACCATGTCCTGGGTCGGGACCGTGACCGGCTTACCGTCCTGGGGCTTGAGCAGGTTATTTGCGGAGAGCATGAGGAAGCGCGCTTCTGCCTGCGCCTCTGTGGACAGGGGCACGTGCACGGCCATCTGGTCGCCGTCAAAGTCGGCGTTGTACGCTGTACAGACGAGCGGATGGAGCTTGAGAGCGCGGCCCTCGACAAGGACCGGCTCAAACGCCTGAATGCCCAGTCTGTGCAGGGTCGGGGCGCGGTTGAGCAGGATGGGATGTTCGCGGATAACTGTCTCCAGCGCGTCCCAGACGCAGTCGTTGGCACGCTCGACCATCTTCTTGGCGTTCTTGATATTCTTGGAGACGTCCATCTCCACAAGCTTTTTCATAACAAAGGGCTTGAACAGCTCCAGCGCCATCTCCTTCGGCAGGCCGCACTGGTGCAGTTTGAGCTCGGGACCGACCACGATGACCGAACGGCCGGAGTAGTCGACACGCTTGCCGAGCAGGTTCTG
>USJY01000257.1 GCA_900555065.1 uncultured Eubacteriales bacterium | reverse complement strand
CCCTGTCCGCAGTTGCAGGCGTGAGTGCGGCGAAAAACGGCGGGATGTCGTCGGCAATCATATCAAACACAGCGGGCGTAAATCCCCACAGATTCATGGAGACGACGCTGCGCGCGGGAATGGCCGTAAATGTAGCGCCGCTGTCCTCGCTGTACGCCGGTCCGGCGTCGGTCATGCGGATATGCGTGCGCTCGGTGATGTCCGCGAGCAGGCCGCCGCGGACGCTGCATACGCCGCGGGAAACCGCGCCGCTTTCACTGAGGGTATTTGCGATATCATAGCCGACCATGGCAAAGTCCGCGCCGCCGCCGTCACAGGCGCGCAGATGTTCATACATCGCGGCAAAAGCCTCGGGCCCGTAGTAATCGTCGGCGTTTATCGTGGCAAACGGCGCGTCGACCGCGCTGCGGCAGCAGTAGACGGCATGCGCAGTCCCCCATGGTTTGCTGCGGCTTGCCGGCGGACACAGCCCCGCAGGCAGGTCGTCCATACGCTGCAGGGCAATGGAAAGATCCATACCGCACCCCTTCCGCTTCCCAAACAGCGATTGAAAATCCGCTTCCATATGCGGCGCGATCAGGAACACCGCGCGCTTAAACCCTGCGCGCCGGGCGTCAAACAGGGAGTAGTCGGTCAGGATCTCGCCGGCGCGGCCGATTCTGTCTATTTGTTTCGCGCCGCCGTAACGGCTGCCCATGCCCGCCGCCATAACGACCAGGATCGGTTCGCTTTGGTTCATTTTTCCGTCACCTCCCGGATAATGCGGCGCATTTCATCCCAATGCGCTTCCATGTCCGCCGTGAGCGCGAGCTGTGTGCGCGCGCGGTCCAGGTTCTGCCGCGGCCGGCTTGTTTTAAAGTAGACGTCGCCGTTCAAATAATCGGCAAGAAAGCGCATGCCGTTTTCAAACGTCATCATTTTCGCGCCAAGCGGGAGCGCGTCTGTTTCCGCGGGTGTAAGGCCGCTTGTGCCGCCGAGGGTAAACCCTTCGGCATACTGCCGGTAGCGCGTAAGGTCAATGCCGCAGCGGTGCAGATCCAACGAGTCCTCCGCTATGGTATTCGCACCGAAACGTATGGCGTCCCCAAAATCATAGGCGGTGAGCCCCGGCATGACCGTGTCCAGATCGATCACGCAGACGCCCTCTCCGGTATCGGCGTCGATGAGCACGTTGTTGAACTTGGTGTCGTTGTGCGTGACGCGCACCGGAAGTTCGCCCGCTTTGCGCATTTGTTCCAGCAGCGGCGTTTCGTCCCGCCGCGCCATGATGAATTCGAGTTCGGCCTGCACTTCGCATACCCGGCCGCAGGCGTCTCTACGTACGGCGTCCTCCAGCTGGCCAAGGCGAGCGGCGGTGTCGTGAAACCCGGGCAGGGTCTCGTGCAGGGTGCGCGCAGGGAAGTCGGAGAGCAGGCGGGAGAATTTGCCGAAGGTGCGCGCCGCACTGTAAAACATGCCGGGGCTTTCCGGCATGTCATAGCTGACCGTGTTCTCCACATAGACGTACATGCGCCAGCAGTCTTTGCGGCTATCGCTATAATAGGCGCGGCCGTCCGGCGTATATACGAGGCTGAGCGCGCCGCGCGGATCCGCATTTTCCTGCCTGAGCTTCATTTGCAGATGCGCCGTCACCGCCGCGATATTTTCCATCAGCGCCGCCACGTCGGAGAACACGCGCCGGTTGATGCGCTGGAGTATAAACGAGCGCGGGGGCGGACCGGTACTGGTGACGAGAAACGTATCGTTAATATGCCCGTGTCCATGAGGGCGCACGCGGAGTGTTTCATTGCCGGGCAGCCATCGGCACGCCGCCGCATACGCTCTTGCATCGAGGGTTTCATCCATAGCGTTATCCCTGCTTTCATAGTCTTTTTTGGTAAATTATAAAATACTATTGAAATACATATATCTGTATTTTATAATAATAAACGTTGTATGTCTTTTTATGAACAGACACAGTTTTTGCACAAAAGGTTGTGAGGGCATGTTCCGGAAAACGCAGCTTGGCGAAGTCGTCACAGTGGACGCGGTGATCTCCATACACTATTTCGACTATAGCCGCAATTTTTCTTTCCCCGGCGAAGCGCATGATTTTTGGGAGATGGTTTTTATCGACAGCGGCGAGGTTGTAGCGACCGCGGATGGGACAGATCTGCTTCTGCGCCGCGGCGAGGTTCTATTTCACAGGCCGGGAGAGTACCATGCCATACGGGCAAACGGCGATTTTGCCGGAGTCGTTGTGATCACCTTTGACACGCGCAGCGACGCGGCCTCGCATTTGGCCGGGCAGCGTGCAACGCTGGACGATGTGCAGAAGGCGTACATTTCTCAGGTGCTGAAAACGGCGGCCCAGACCTTTGCCGGCCCGCTCGATATTGTGGATCAGACCGCGCTTGTGAAGCTGACGGACGCGCCTTTCGGCGCGGAACAGGTGATTAAAAATCAGTTGGAACTGCTGCTTATCAGCATCATCCGGCCGCTGGTGTCGGACAGAGCGGCAGCCGGCGACGG
>USJY01000256.1 GCA_900555065.1 uncultured Eubacteriales bacterium | reverse complement strand
CGATCTACGGTTTCGTCACCGCCCTGATTATGATCTTTACTCTGAAATAAACCGGAGGCCGGTATTATGTTGGATTTAAACCCTACCGATATCCTCATACACATCCTGAACATTATCGTACTGTATATCGTGATCAGGCTGCTTGTGTATAAGCCTGTGCGTAAGTTCATGCGCGCGCGCGCCGACAGCATTGCAGCCGACGCCGCCGCGGCGCAGGCTTCCGCACAGGAGGCTGAGTCGCTGAAAGCACAGTACGAAGAACAGCTCGCGGGCGCAAAAGAGCAGGCGCTGAAGATTGTGGACGACGGCATGCGCAAAGCGCAGGACGAGGCGCAAACGATTATCATCGACGCAAAACGCCAGGCTGAACAGATTATTTCTAACACGCAGGTGCAGATTGAAGCGGAAAAGGTCCGGGCTATGGAAGAAATGCGCGAAGACGTTGTCGATATCGCATCGCAAATGGCGTCTGAACTGCTGCAGCGTGAAGTTTCCGCCGAGGACAACCGGAGTTTGGCCGATAAATTTTTCGTAAGGCTGGGAGATGGTGACCGTGCAGAACAATAACGCTATCCTGCGCATTGCGCCCCCCTACACCAAAACGGAGATCAGCAAAATAGAAGCCGAATTTTCGGCGCGGCTCGAGCAGGACGTGAGATTCACCGTCAAGGAGGATTCCACCCTGCTCGGCGGTTTTATTGCGATGATTGACGGTATCGTATACGACAACAGTCTCGCGACACGCCTGCAGACCATCCGGCACTCCATCTCCGGCAATCAGGCTTCAGCCGCACAACCGGATCCGGAACTGATGTCCGTAAGTTCCTACCTGAAAAACAGGATCGCGCAGGTTAAAACCGAGCCGTCCATTTACAAATACGGCATGGTAAAAAGCTGTCAGGACGACGTGGTTCAGATCGACGGTTTGCCGGGCATCCGTTTCGGTGAGATTTTGGAGTTCGACGGGGGCGGATACGCCCTTGCGCTGGATCTGCGACTCGACGGCGCGGGCGCGGTGCTGCTCACCGAGCAGGCCGGCGTCAAGGCGGGGCTTCTGGCGCGCGGCACCGGCCGCGTTGCGGAAATCTGTGTCGGGTCCCCCCTGCTTGGACGCGTCATAGACCCGATCGGCCGGCCGCTGGACGGCAAAGAGCTCAAATGCAACGAATACAGGCCCATAGAAACCGCAGCGCCGACGATTATGCAGCGCTCTCCCGTAAACACGCCGCTGGAGACCGGGATTTTGTCCATTGACAGCCTTATCCCCATCGGCCGCGGTCAGCGCGAACTGATTATCGGCGACCGGCAGACGGGCAAAACCTCTATCGCCCTGTCCGCCATCATCAACCAGGCGAGACTTGACTCCGGCGTCATCAGCGTATACTGTGCGATCGGGCAAAAGGCATCTACGGTTGCGAGTGTTGTAAACACGCTTGAACAGGCGGGCGCTATGAAAAATACCATTGTCGTCATGTCCACGGCCAGCGACAGCGCCGCCATGCAGTACCTCGCACCGTATGCGGCCTGCGCCATCGCCGAGAAATTCATGTACGAGGGCAAAGACGTTCTGGTCGTATACGACGATTTAAGCAAGCATGCCACTGCATACAGAACCATTTCCCTGCTGCTGCGCCGTCCCTCCGGCCGAGAGGCCTATCCGGGCGACGTATTCTATCTGCACAGCAGGCTGCTGGAACGCGCGGCAAAGCTCAGCGATTCGCTGGGCGGCGGTTCCATTACGGCCATGCCCATTGTCGAAACAATGGCAGGAGATATCTCCGCCTATATTCCGACCAATATTATCTCTATTACCGACGGGCAGATCTATTTGGAAAGCGAACTATTCCATGCCGGTTTCCGTCCCGCTGTCAATGTCGGCCTGTCCGTCTCGCGCGTGGGTCGCGCGGCGCAGCACAGCGCGCTCAAAAGCGTATCGGGCAGTCTCAGGCTGGACATTGCGATGTATCGGGACATGGCAGTGTTTTCCCAGTTCGGCGCGGACATCGATCAGGCTACGGCTACTCTGCTCAAGTCCGGCGAACGCCTCGACGAACTGCTCAAGCAGCCGGTGGACGAGATGCTGCCGCTTGCAAAGCAGGTCGCCGTTTTGCTCGCCGCACAGCAGAATGTGTTCATGGATTACCCGGTAAGCGAAGTTTCTGCAAAGAAACAGTACATGTTTGAGCGACTCGACCGGCTCTGCCCACACCTGATGGCGCGGATTAACCATACCGGCGAACTGCGCGACGAGGACAAGGACAGCCTGATCGGATATATCCAAGAAATTTTCAAGGGTGACGGCAATGCATAACGCCGGAGAAATCCGCCACCACATTCAGGCGGTGAAACAGACGCAGAAGATTACCAACGCCATGCAGCTCGTCTCCTCTTCACGGATGCGAAAAGTGATGCAGCACCTGGAATACAACCACCGCTATTTTGACCGCGTACAGTTGACTATGAAAGCGCTGCTGCTCTCCGCCGTCAACACGGCGGGACGGGCGGTGGCGGCCAAAAGCTCCATTCCAGCCCTGGAGGGCATCCTGCTGGAG
>USJY01000255.1 GCA_900555065.1 uncultured Eubacteriales bacterium | reverse complement strand
CGACGGAAATCGAGGTCGAAATCGTCAAGCGGATCGAGGACGCGGTCTCTTCGCTGGACGGAATCAAGCACATCACCAGCATGTCGATGGAAGATGAGGCCCGCATCCAGCTCGAATTCAACATGGGCACCGATGTCGATGTGGCCGCCACCGATATCCGCGAAGCGCTGAACCGCATCCGCGAGGACCTGCCGGACGGCGCCAACGAGCCGACCATCCGCAAGATCGACACCAACGCCACCACCGTCGCGCAGGTGTTCCTGGGTCACATACAGGGGCGCGCCCTTGACCTTGTTTGTGGTGTATACCGCGGCCGCATCGCACAATTTTTCGCAGACGATAAGCGAAAGATCGTTTTTCGTGCGGTTTTTGCGGATGCCGCAGTGGACGCCCGCCGCCGTAAAGCCCTTGGGATAGGTAATAGATTCGTGTATTTTCTCCATAAATGCCATAACGGTGCTCCTTCTCGTATATTGGGGGGCGCGAACTGCCTGCGCCGCGCCGGAATATCGCCCGCGCCCGTGCAGGGGCAGGCCGCCGGGCAAGACAGGTAAGTTACAGTTGCAGTTGCAGTTACAGTTGCAGTTACAGTTACAGCCGCATTCCCGTTGACCTTTCCTCGGCGTCGCGGCCGCCCTGTCCGCTTCGCCGCCGCGCGCTAATGAAAAATTCCGCAGCGCGGGCAGGTCGCGCCGCCGCTAAGCGGTCCAAAATGCCCCTGGCCTGGTCCGCAGACCGGCGCGCGTGGCTGCGGCGACGCGCGAATGGACAGGATTGCGGCGAATGCACGACGCGTCTTCGCCGCGCAGCCGCAAACGCATGTACAGCCGCAATTCCAAAGCCCCGGTCTTCCGTCCCTCTATTCCCCTGCCGTACGCGCGCCGCCCGGCGCGCATGCCGCGCAGCCATCGCAGGCAATCGGGGCGGACTTCCCATTTCGGGCGCTTGGCCCGCTCCGTGCCGCGCGCCCCGCATCGACGGCGGGGATCAGAACGCGGGCGGGATCATCTCCAGGCCGCAGGTCTCCGCCAGCCCGAACATGAGGTTCATATTCTGAATCGCCTGGCCCGCCGCGCCCTTGACCATGTTGTCAATGGCCGAAAGCAGGACGACGGTGCCGGTCCGTTCGTCAAACTCAATCGCTATATCGCAGTAGTTTGAGTATTTCACGTATTTAATGTCCACCTTGTCAACCACGCGCACAAAGGGCTCGCCGCGGTAGAAATCGCAGTACGCCTCGCGCAGCGCCTGTGCGGTCACGCCCGGCGCGGGCGTCGCGTAGATGGTGGAGAGGATGCCGCGGTTAACGGGCAGCAGATGCGGAACAAAGGTGACGCGCACCTGTTCTCCCGCAAGTTTTGTCAGCGTCTGTTCCATCTCAGGCGTATGCCGGTGCTGCGCGATCTTGTATGCGGAAAACGCCTCGTTCGCCTCCGGGAAATGCGAACCCAGGGTCAGGCCCCGGCCCGCGCCGGTCACGCCGGACTTGGAATCTATAATCACATGTCCTGTGCGAAGCAGCCCGCGTTTCAGAGCGGGGGCGAGCGCAAGCGCGACGGACGTCGGGTAGCAGCCGGGGTTCCCGATCACGCGCGCGGCGCGTATCTCGTCGCGGAACAGCTCGCACAGGCCGTATACGGCCCGTCGGTGCAAGTCCCTGTCCTCATATTCGCCGCCGTACCACTGCCTGTAATCGTCCTCGCTGTCCAGTCGGAAATCCGCGCCAAGGTCGATAAACGCCTTGCCCGCGCGGTCGCACTTTGCGGCGATCTGCTGGGACAGGCCGTGCGGCAGGGACGCGAACACGCACTCGCTGCGTTCGATTACTTCGTCCGGCGTACCGAGCCGGGCGCATACGCTGTCCAGCAAATTGGGGTACACCGCCTCGATCTGTTCTCCTAGAAAGCTCTCGGAGCTGAGCGCGGCAAGCTCCGCCGCCGGGTGCCGCGCCAGCAGCCTGCACAGCTCCACGCCCGCATAGCCTGTCGCGCCGATGATCCCGGCCTTTACTTTTCCGTCCGCCATTACGCTTTCTCCTCTCTCTGCTCAATAAACGCGCGCAGACATTCGAGCTGATGCTTCACTGAAGCGGGGCCCGGCCCGCCGCAGCCGTTTCGCAGCGCGGCGCAGGCAGTCACGTCCACAGCGCTGTAGATATCTTCGTCAAACGCGGGGCAGAATGCGCGGTATGTCTCGAGCGGCAGCCGTTCGAGATCAGTGTCGTGCGAAATACAATACGCGATCAGCGTGCCGACGATTTTATATGCGTCGCGGAAGGCCAGGCCCTTGCGCACAAGGTAGTCGGCGCAGTCGGTCGCATTGATAAACCCGCCGGCCGCCGCCGCGCGCATGCGGTCGGTATGTACGGTGATCGTCTCAAACATGGGCGTAAACACGTCCAGGCAGAGTTTGACGGTGTCCACCGCGTCGAACACGGCCTCTTTGTCTTCCTGCATATCCTTGTTGTAGGCCAGCGGCAGTGATTTCATCATGGCCAGCACTGCGACAAGGCTGCCGTATACCCTGCCCGTCTTACCGCGCACCAGCTCGGCTACGTCCGG
>USJY01000254.1 GCA_900555065.1 uncultured Eubacteriales bacterium | reverse complement strand
CTTCTGTCACTGGACCTGATGGGCATCGCCGTTCCTCCGGCTCGGCCTGCACCTCCGGCTCGCTCGACCCCTCGCACGTGCTGCTGGCCATGGGCCTGACGCACGAGATCGCGCACGGATCGCTGCGCATGACCCTGGGCGCGGAGAATACAGAGCAGGACGTGGACTATATTCTGGAAACCCTGCCGCCCATTGTGGAAAAACTGCGCGCCATGTCCCCGCTGTGGAACGGGCAGGAACCGAAGTGATTTTGCGGGCGCGCGGCCTTTCCGGCTGCGAAAGTATATTCCGGACAGGCGTCCCGCTGCGCGCCGGACGCCGCCGCTGAAAGGATGATGTTATGTATACTGAAAAGGTCATGGACCACTTCATGAACCCGCGCAACGTGGGCGAAATACCCGACGCCGACGCCGTCGGCGAAGTCGGAAACGCCAAGTGCGGCGATATTATGCGCATCTATCTTAAAATCGACAACGACGTCATTACCGATATCAAGTTCAAAACCTTCGGCTGCGGCGCGGCGGTAGCCACTTCGTCCATGGCGACGGAAATGGTCAAGGGCAAGACAATTGACGAGGCGCTGGAGCTTACCAACCGCGCCGTCATTGAGGCGCTCGACGGGCTGCCGCCCGCAAAGGTCCACTGTTCCGTGCTCGCAGAGGAAGCGGTCAAGTCCGCCATTGCGGATTACCTGCGCAAGCAGGGCCGGCCCGTTCCCGCGGCGCTGCAGGCGTGCGACGGCAAATGCGACGCCTGCGGCGTCCACCACTGATGGAACGGGTGCTCATCGGGCTTTCCGGCGGCGTGGACAGCGCGGCCGCGGCCCTGCTGCTGAAGGAGCGCGGATACCAGGTTACCGGCGCATACTGCGTCATGCACAGCCGCGGCGAGCGCGAGCTTGCCGACGCGAAAGCCGTCGCCCATGCGCTCGGCTTTCCCCTGCTGCGGCTGGACCTGCGCCGCCGGTTTGAGGACGAGGTGCTACATAATTTTTTGAGCGAGTACGCAGCCGGGCGCACGCCCAATCCCTGCGTACTCTGCAACCCCGCCGTCAAATTTGCAGCCCTGTGCGCCTGCGCGGACCGCTACGGGATCGCCTGCGTCGCAACCGGCCACTACGCCGGGGTCAAAAAGCGCTATAACCGGTATTCGATACGCTGCAACCCCGTAAAGGACCAGTCGTATATGCTAAGCCGCCTGCCCCAATCCGTCCTTGCGCGGCTGGAGCTGCCCCTGTACGGCAGGGACAAAGCGTCGCTGCGGGACATGGCGTCCGACGCGGGTCTGCCCGTCGCCGACAAACCGGACAGCCAGGAGCTCTGCTTTGCGCAGGGCGGCTATCGGCAGTTCCTGCTCGAACGCGGCCTGCCCGTCCGTCCGGGCCGGTTCATTCTTGCGGAAACGGGCGAAGTGGTCGGCGCGCACGACGGATTTTATCAATACACGGTCGGCCAGCGCAAAAATCTGGGCGTTGCGCTCGGCAGACCGGTGTTCGTGCATCGGCTGGATCCCGAAACCGGCGACGTGTTCCTCTCCCACCAGGAGCCGATGACCGACAGCGCCGTCGCGGCCGGGCTGGTGTGGCAGATGCGCGCTTTTAAGGATGGCGACCGGTTCGACGCCATGGTGAAAACCCGCTACGCCGCAGCCATGGTTCCCGCCCATATCGCCCTTGCCGGCGGAAAAGCGTATATCCGGTTTGAAACGCCGGTGCGGGCCGTCACACCGGGGCAGACCGCCGTGTTTTACGACAAAGACGCGATCGTCGGCGCGGGCTTTCTGGAATAGCCGCGTAAACGCCAGGCGCGCGCAAAAGTCCTGCGCGCCAATGCCGTACTGTATATATTCTCCAGTCCCGCCGCGCCTGCCGCATTTGTGCGCAGGCGCGGCGCTTCGTCCCGGCACGCTACCGGGAACGCCGCACCGTACCCGTTCCGTCCACGATGCATAGGGCGCGGACGCGGGCGGCGCAGTGCTTTTTTACTGGCGCGTTTCCACAATTCCCCTTCCGGACAGCCGGTATGATTTTACCGGCGCGGACGCCGCTCGTTTAAATCCGGGCGGCCCGCGATTCCCCCTCCTGCGCGCCGCACAATCCGTCATACTGGACCCGCGCGCCCCGGAACGCTGTTAAACCATTCCCTCCGGTTGTCGTTCAGGCTGCGGGCGCGCCCTGCCGCACGCGTTTCCCAGCGGGGACATATACGCGCCGCGCGCGCCGTATGCAGCGGAGTCCGCCCGTCGCTTTTGCAGCCCCGGTTTCGCTCCCTGTGAACGCGCATGCCGATCGTACAGAATAAAAGCGGCGCGCCGTAGCGCGCCGCTTTGTTTTATGTCTTTTTTACAGGCCAATCCTTGTTCTCGGTCCGTCCGAGGATGTAATCCACGCTCGTCTTGTAATATTCTGCAAGACGAATCAGAGCCCAGACAGGAATCTCGCGCTCACCCTTTTCGTAGCGCCGGTAGACCTCCCGTTTGCAATGCAGAATATCGGCGATCTGTTGCTGGGTTTTGTCGTGGTCGACCCGCAGGTCCTCCAATCTTCGAAAATACATATCTGCCACC
>USJY01000253.1 GCA_900555065.1 uncultured Eubacteriales bacterium | reverse complement strand
TATACGGTCTTCGGCAACGCCTTTTTTCGCGCTTATTTTACATGGATTTTACATTCAGCAGACCTCTTCTTTACGCAGATTTTATATTATGTAGGGCGGAAAGCGAAGGTGATGGCGAGTTATGGATATATTTTCGGTCTTAACGCTGTTCGGGGGACTGGCTCTGTTCCTGTACGGCATGAACGTCATGGGCGGCGCGCTGGAAAAGCTGGCGGGCAGCCGCCTGGAGCGGATTCTCGAACGGCTGACGGACAATCCCATCAAGGGCGTGCTGCTGGGTTTTGGCGTCACGGCTATCATACAGTCGTCGTCGGCCGTCACAGTCATGGTCGTTGGTTTTGTCAATGCGGGGATCATGAAACTGGCGCAGGCGGTCGGCGTGATTATGGGCGCGAATATCGGGACTACGGTCACGGCCTGGATTTTGAGTCTGACCGGCATCCAGGGCGACAGCGTTTTTGTGCGGCTGCTTAAGCCCGAGTCGTTCTCTCCCATACTTGCAGTAGTGGGTATCGTTCTGATCATGTTCGCAAAGCGCGACAGGAAGAAGGATATCGGTTCTATCCTCGTCGGCTTTGCCGTGCTCATGTTCGGCATGTCCACCATGAGCAACGCAGTAAGCCCATTGGCGGACGTACCTGAATTCCAGCAGGTGTTCGTCATGTTCTCCAACCCTTTCCTCGGCGTTCTGATGGGCGCCGCGCTGACGGCCATCATCCAGAGCTCCTCGGCCTCGGTTGGCATTCTGCAGGCGTTGTCGATCACCGGCAGCGTTACATATGGCAGCGCCATCCCGATTATTATGGGTCAGAATATAGGCACATGTGTCACCGCGCTCATATCGAGCATTGGTGCGAACAAGAACGCCAAGCGCGCGGCGATGGTGCATTTGTATTTCAATATTATCGGAACAGTCCTGTTTCTGATTCTGTTTTACAGTCTTAACGCCATTTTTCAATTCGACTTTGTCTCGCAATCGCTCGACCCGGTAGGCATTGCGATTATACACACCACGTTCAACCTGTTGTCCACCGCAGTTTTGCTGCCCTTCTCTTCCAAGCTCGCCAAACTCGCGACGCTTACCGTGCGCGACGGCGCGTCGGCCGCGGAACAGGACGAGCCGGACATGCCGTTTTTGGACGAGCGTTTTTTGAACACGCCGTCTTTTGCAGTTGAACAGTGCCGCAACACGACCGTGCAGATGGCGCAGCTGACCCGCAGGACGATCTTTGCCGCAATCGACGGCATCGGCGCCTATACCCCGAAACTGGACGAACAGATCCGGGCTGACGAGGACCGGCTCGACCTGTACGAGGACAAGCTCGGCACCTACCTTGTGAAACTCAGCAGCAAAGAGCTGTCTGAGCGGGACAGCAACGAAATCTCCAAACTGCTCCATTCAATCGGTGACTTTGAGCGTATAGGCGACCATGCCGTCAATATGCTCGTCGCGTCAAAGGAGTTGTGGGAAAAACAGCTGCGCTTTTCCGAAAAAGCGCAGCGCGAGCTGGATGTAATGCGCCGCGCAGTCCATGAAATCGTCGACACTACGATCGACGCCTTTGTAAACGAGGACTTGTCCCTTGCCGCGAAGGTGGAGCCGCTCGAGCAGGTGATCGACGAGCTCGACGTCGAAATCAAGACCCGCCATATAGAAAGGCTCACGGCGGGAGAGTGCACCATTGAGCTGGGCTTTATACTGTCCGACATCCTGGGCAATTACGAGCGTATTTCAGACCACTGCTCCAATATCGCCGTTTGCATCATCCAGACCGAAAACGCCATGTTCGAGACGCACGGTTACCTCAACGAGATTAAGACTTCCGGCGACGTCGGCTTTTTAAAGGACTTCAATCAGTACCGCAGTAAATATGCCCTGCCGAGTCACCAATAAATATATATGGAAAATAAGAAGCGCCCCGCCTGAAAAAGGCGAGGCGCGGTAACGAAGTAAATATGCAAGGTGGCGGCGCAGCCTTCCGGCTGCGCCGCCGCTTTGCGTTGTCAGGCTGTTTTCTTGTGCCAGCGGTCCCGCCTGCCGTCGAGGGCAACGCAGCCCTCATCGGCAATATTGATAATGCCCGCAGCCTCGTAATAAATCTAAATCATCCGTTTTCTGGTCCGCTGCTCTTATCGGGAGCGTGTGCCACATTTTTGTCAACCAAATCGTTCAGGATTTCCGCCGTAAGTTCTTGGGGATCGGTATACTTGCGTATATTTCTTCATAAACTGCTGAAGGTCGTGCCGCTCCTGTTCGCCGCTGTCAATCAGCTCCTGCAAATCAAGGATCGCCGCATTCTTCCGCTCTGTTTCGTTCTCGGCAGAAGGCTTGTTAAACCCTTCTGCCGAAAGCCTGCCAGATACCATATCCTCATAGATCCGTTTAAAAAGCGTATCCAAGTCCTCATCCCGGCGCTTTTGCGTTACAATGTCTACCTTTGCCTTTTCGATAGACAGCTTTCGTCTTGCATTGGCATTTTCCTTTTAACAAATGCCGCTTCAAACTGTTGGATATAGGACGGTACTCCCTGATTATGCCGCAACACAAGACGGTGCTTTTCGCTTTCGCCTTTTATTC
>USJY01000252.1 GCA_900555065.1 uncultured Eubacteriales bacterium | reverse complement strand
CCGCTGGGAGACCGGAATATAGAAGTGCTCACCGGCGACGTAGGCGACACGCCCGCGTTCCGGCGCGGGTATAAGCACATGCCATACACCTTTGACAACGTCATGGCCGCCGTTCGGTGTATGGACATTCTCAAGCGCAGCGGCAAGAGTCTGCGCGATCTTACCGAGAGCCTGCCCGCCTTTTCCATCGTCACAGACGAAGTGGACGCCGAAGCCGGACGCGCCTATGTCATGAGCCTGCTCGGCCGAATGAAAGACAACCCGATCCGCCTGGGCCGGGGCCTTACCTTTATCACCAAAAAGGGCGAAATCACCATCACACCCAAACGCAAAAAAGAGGCGTTTACCGTACGCGCACAGTCGCAGGACGCGGAGACCGCCTCGGAGCTATGGGTGGATTTCCGGGATAAGATCCGAAAAATCCAGACGGAGCTTGACAAAAACTAGAAAACACTATACAATATAGACAATTGGAAATGTGCGTGACTGCTGGTTCTTTATCTATCCCGAACGAAATTGCAACGATCGGTCGGCTATGGCGCAGGGCGTTGGCGCCATAGCCGCTGGATAATAGGTACTTACGGTTATGTCTGATTCTGTCAGGCCTGTTTTTTATGCTGTTTAAACGGCTCCTGCGAAAAGCGGGGAGACATGCGCATACGGGAAACGGCCGGCGGGCGTCTGCCGCCCTATACGCGTCCTTTCCCGATTCTACATATCAAGGATTCTTTGCACGGAATAGATTACAAACACAAAGGAGGAAATTTTTTGGCAAGGAGCAAACAAAACCATAAGATAAAGATCATTCCCCTCGGCGGCATGGGCGAGGTGGGAAAGAACCTTACCGTTATAGAGTATATGGATAAGATGATCGTCATCGACTGCGGGATGACTTTTCCCGACGACGATATGCTGGGGATCGACTATGTTATCCCCGACATCACATATCTCCGGCAGAACCGTGAGAAACTCTACGGCATTTTCCTGACCCACGGCCATGAGGACCACATCGGCGCGCTGCCCTATGTGCTGCGCGAGCTGGACCTTCCCGTCTATGGCACGCGGCTTACGCTGGGCATCGTGCATAATAAGCTCAAGGAGCACCGGCTGGATAAGATCGCGAAACTCATTGAGATTTCAGCGGGCCAGACTGTAAAGATAGATCCGTTCGAGCTGGAGTTTATCGCCGTCAACCATTCCATCGCGGACGCGGTCGCCATCGCGGTTACAACCAAAGCCGGCACCATTATCCACACCGGCGACTTTAAAGTCGATATGACCCCTATTATGGGCGACCCGATCAACCTTACCCGGCTGGGCGAGCTGGGCCGCAAGGGGGTCCTGGCCCTGTTGTCCGACTCGACGAACGCGGAGCGGCCGGGCCTGTCCACATCGGAACGCCACGTCGGCGCAACCTTTGACGAATTGTTTCGCAAATATACCGACAAGCGCATCATCGTCGCTACTTTTGCATCCAACGTCCACCGCGTGCAGCAGGTGATCGATTCCGCCGTCCGAGTCGGCCGGAAAGTGGCCGTATCGGGCCGCAGCATGGTGAACGTCCTCACCGTTGCGCGTCAGCTCGGCTATATGCACATCCCGGACGGCACGCTCGTCGAGCTCGACGAGATCAACAAATATCCGCACGACAGGATGGTCATTATTACAACGGGCAGTCAGGGCGAGCCCATGTCCGCTCTCTACCGCATGGCCTATTCCGACCATAAAAAGGTCGAGGTCGGCCCGCGCGACACAGTCATTATTTCGGCAAGCGCCATTCCGGGCAATGAAAAGACGGTTTCACGCGTCATAAACGAACTGTTGAAGTCGGGTGCGGACGTGGTGCACAGCTCCGCGTCCGACGTGCACGTGTCCGGCCACGCCTGCCAGGAAGATCTGAGCATGATGCTGGGCATCGTAAAGCCGAAATTCTTCGTCCCGGTCCACGGCGAATACCGGCAGCAGAAGCGGCACGCCGACCTTGCGGAATTCGCGGGTATTGCGCCGTCAAATATATTTATTCTGGAAAACGGCTCGGTTTTGGAGATGGATAAAAACAGCGCCAAAATCACGGGCACAGTGCAGGCCGGCCGCGTCTTTGTAGACGGGCTGGGCGTGGGCGACGTGGGCAATATTGTCCTGCGCGACAGGCGGCACCTCGCCAAGGACGGGCTGATCGTCATCGTCGCCACATTCGATGCGGACACAGGCCAGCTTGTCTCCGGCCCGGATCTGATCTCGCGCGGTTTTGTGTATGTGCGCGAGTCAAGCGTCCTGATGGAGGAAGCGCGCGCTATCGTGCGAAATATCATTCTCAAGTGCGAGGAAAAGCATATGACAGACTGGGCCGCCATCAAGGCGCAGGTCAAGGAAGCGCTGTCCAAGTTCTTGTATGACAAGACCAAGCGCAACCCGATGATTCTTCCGGTGATCATGGAAGTATAGGCAAATGAAAGCGCCGCCGATCTATGGATCGGCGGCGCTTTGCTGTCCGCTGGGACCGGGCGCACCCGCGCCTGCGCCCGCACCCGCGCACACGCCTGCGCCCGCGTCCATGCCTGCGCCCGCACCCGCGCCTGCGCC
>USJY01000251.1 GCA_900555065.1 uncultured Eubacteriales bacterium | reverse complement strand
CCGGCAGCGGCGGCGCGGCTTTCTGGCCGTCCTACGGCGCGAACGCACTGGCCGTCGCGCTGCCTCAGTTACTCGTGTGCTATGTGGCGGGCCTGCCCCTGCTTTTGTATCTGGACGGCAGCGGGCTGGGAAAACGCCTGCTTTGAAATACGGCCGCGCCCGCGGCCATTCAATGATGGAGGTGCCCTATGCAAGTAAAGAAAGCGGTTATTCCGGCGGCGGGATACGGGACGCGCATGCTCCCGCTGACAAAGGCCCTGCCCAAGGAATTCGTACCCATCGTCGACAAGCCGTCCATTCAGTTTCTGGTAGAAGAAGCCGCGGCCAGCGGGATTGAGGACGTGCTCATCATCGTCTCGCGCGGCAAGGAGCTGATCGAGAGCCATTTTGACCGCTGCCCGGAGCTGGAGACAAAGCTTGAAAAGGGCGGCAAGGCCAAACAGCTGGAGCAGATTCTCGGCATTGCGGGTCTTGCGAACATATTTTTTATTCGTCAGCCCGAAATGCGCGGCACAGGCGCCGCCATACATCTCGCCCGTCCCTTCACCGGCACCGAACCCTTCGCCGTGCTCTACGGCGACGACGTGATCGTCGGCCAGCCGCCGGCTACATTGCAGCTGATGCGGGCGTATGAGAAGTACGGGCTGGGCGTCGTGGGCATGAACGAAGTGGCAAAAGAGCGGATTTCCAGCTACAGCTCGCTGCGTGTGGAACGCCTGGAGGATCGGAACTACAAAGTCACCGACATGAACGAAAAACCAGCCCCCGGCGAAGAGTTCTCCCTCTTTTCCATTCTGGGCAGGCTGGTGCTCCCGCCCGAGATCTACGGCATTATCGAAAACACCCCGGCGGGCGCGGGCGGCGAAATCCAGATTACCGACGCGATGAAGACGCTCGCGCGCGCCGCGGGCATGACCGGCGTGGACTTCATCGGCGAACGGTATGACATGGGCAACAAGTTCGACGTGGCGCGCGCCTATGTCGAGCAGGCGGCCGCGCACCCGGAAATCGGGGAACAGTTTCGCGCCTTTGTCCGCGAATTCGCCGCAAAGCTTTGAATTTTCTTGACAAACGCAAAAAATTGTATATAATAGTAATGCTGTCCAGGAACAGCTATCCTTGCCCCTGTTCGCATTGAATGGGGGCCAAATGTCCAAAAGGAGGTGCAAACCATGGAAAAGACGCGCAACAGCTACGAGTGCATGTACATCATCGACGCGGGCCTCGACGAAGCGTCCATACAGGCGCTCGTGGAAAAGTTCAAGAACCTGGTCACAGAGGAACAGGGCGAACTTGAGAGCGTGGACGAGTGGGGCAAACGCCGCCTCGCCTATGAGATCGACCACAAGAACGAAGGGTACTATGTACTGATGCATTTCAAGGCCGACGCCGCGTTTCCCGCCGAGCTCCATCGCGTGATGGGCATTACCGACGGGATCCTGCGCTGCCTTGTCACACGCAGATAGGGAGGGGATCGATTTGGCCAACCTGAACAAAGTACTGCTGATCGGCAGACTCACCGCCGATCCCGAGCTGAGAAGGACCCCGAACGACATTCCCGTCGCCAGCTTTACCCTCGCCGTCAACCGCCGTTACAGCCAGAACGCCCAGCAGCAGGCCGACTTTATCGACATTGTGTGCTGGCGAAACAATGCGGAATTCGCCGCCAAGTACTTCACCAAGGGCATGGCGGCCTTTGTCAGCGGCACGCTGCAGATCCGCTCCTGGAAGGACCGGGACGGCAACAACCGCCGCAGCGCGGAGGTCGTCGCGGACGACGTGCAATTCGCCGAACCGCGCAGAGACAGCCAGCCGCGCAATGACGGCATGGCAGCCCAGCCCCCCGCTTTTACAGCCGGCTCGCCCTCGGACTTTGAGGAGATGACGGGAGACGACGAGCTGCCGTTCTAATGGAAAGATTCTTGAAAAAAGGAGGCGTTTTTCATGGAGAGAGAAAGACCGCGCGGCAACAGAAAGAGAAGGAAAGTATGCGCTTTCTGTGTCGATAAAGTGGAATATATCGACTACAAGGACATTGCGAAACTGCGCAAGTACATGTCCGACCGTGCCAAAATCCTGCCCAAGCGTGCGACCGGCACCTGCGCCAAGCACCAGCGCCTGCTCTCCACCGAGATCAAGCGCGCCCGTCAGATGGCTCTGCTGTTCTACACCGCCGGCCATTCCTCTGACGTGAAGAAAAAGAGCAACATCTAAGGAGACCCGGTATGAAAATCATTCTTCGTGCCGATGTGGAAAACCTGGGTCGCCTTGGCGATGTGGTGACGGTTAAGGCCGGCTATGGCCGCAACTACCTGTTGCCTCAGGGACTGGCCATGCTGGTCACCCCCGGTAACCTCAAGGCTTTTGAACTGGAACGCAAGAAGCTGCAGGCCCGTATGGACGCCCTGCGCGCCGCCGCCGACGACATCGCCGGCAAGCTGGAAGGCCTCGTTCTTCCGATCGTCATGCGCGTGGGCGACAATGACAAGCTCTACGGCTCCGTGACCACCGCCATCATCGGCGATGCGTTGACCGCTCAGGGTATCGAAGTGGATCGTCGCCGCATCCTGCTCGACCACCCCATCCGTACCCTCGGCGATCACCCC
>USJY01000250.1 GCA_900555065.1 uncultured Eubacteriales bacterium | reverse complement strand
AGTTATTTTGCCCGCACCTTTAAAAAACGCACCGGCATGACCCCCACCCAGTACCGCAGGGAAGCGGCCAAGGCTGCACGGGAGGCCCGCCTGTGACCCGCCGTCAGATGCTCACCGCCCTGTTCGGCGCGGCGGAGGCGGCCGCTCTCGCAGCGCGGCTCTGCGCGGAAGCGAAAGCCCTGACGAACGAATTCCCCGGCCGGGACGCGGCAAAGCTGCTGGCCGCCTTGTGCGATTATATACCGTGCCGCAAATTTTGAAGGCCTGCGGCCTTCAAAAGGCGGCCTTCAAAAGGCAAGTTTTGTCCTCCGGACAAAACGTTGCGCTTCCCAGATATGTGTTGGTACAAATTTCGAAGGCCTGCGGCTGAACTCGCACACCGATCATTCCAATGTGCCCCGCCAGAATGTTCGAAGCGTCCATCCCCGTCCCGCAATCGGGCAGGTAAAAGCATCGCTTTGACTACAGACAGGGCATTCAAACGTACGAGTCGTCGTGTCCGCATCGGAACCGTTTGCTTCCTGTTGAAAAAATACCCTCCCGGCGTACACGCAAAACCGGAATGCAGCGCCGTCGGCCCAGAATTCAGACCGCGCAGCTGTCTTTCGCTGCGACGCATTCCCCGCCCCGACGGTCATGCCCGTACTCCGAAACGCCGGTTTCCCAATTTTCTAGATTCCGCCGCGGCTGTCAAGGGGGGACGGAAGCGCCGGGTGCATCCCCGTCAACCGCAACGAACGAACGGCATATTATGAAAATGTATGCCGCCGCGCGGCAGCCTGTCGGCCCGCCGCCCGCGTTGCTTCCCCCTGGACCGTGGCGGCGTAGTTTTCGAAAGCGCCGGATTTCGGCGTCGCTCAGAGACCCGTTTTTTATCGGCGCCCGAACGCGACATGGCCGCCTCCCATGCGGAGCGGCACGTATTGCCTGCTGCAAAAAACGGCCAAAAGGTCTTGTAAAATTGTTTTCATTATGGTATAATAGTCGCAGTCGGGGAGTTTCGGAGAAACTCCGAATGCGGCGAATGCGGCGCTGAGAGTTTTAGAGAAGGTTTTACGCCGCTATGGTATAATAGTCTCAAAGGCTTAAGCCTTTGAGACATTGGAAGAATTGCTTCGCAATTCTTCACATGTTCCTGCGTAGCCGTTGCTGCGGCATACTTCGCCGATGAAGCTTATGCGTTACAGATCAACGCATCCTTAGCCGATTCCGGCAAACCAAACCGTTACCCAAGTTTTACGTTTATAAGCAACGTCCCGTAAGGGACCTGCACCGGCCGCGCGATGCGTGGCCGTCCGATGGCGCAGTATCCTAGTTAACCCGTCGCTGCTGAAAGCGTGCCTAAAAATACGCATAAAGGCAAATCGATGAAGCTCCTGGTGTTTGCTTTCTACGCCCAGTGGAGGGTGGATGCTGGGAGAAATGGGCTTGTGGGCAGTCTGTAATGGCATACGGAACCTCGTCCCACCTGCCTTAGAGGCTTTCTTCTGTGGTGCCAGGGCGGTTTTTACGCCCGAAGCGCTACAGATTAAAGATTAAACCTATCATGCGGTGCATTCGACGCTGTGGATAGCAGTAGCCTGCCTTGCGTGGCTACGGCGGATAGAGCGTTACGCCCGCGGTGCGATTAGCTACCGCCCGCCGGTGCGATTACTCTTGAAATCGTGGCTGCAAAAGAGGATTAGGCAGCGCAAGCGAGTTATTGAGGAAAACTCCTAGGCTGAAATGAATATCGGGGTTCGCCCCATATGACAGGCACAAAATGGATTGCAGTGTGGACTTATAGGCAATCAAGTCGCGGATACAGCAATGTACCGACGTCGGCTTTAAAGGGAAACCGCTCTTATTGGCGACAAGGAGCAGCCGCACGGGGAAAACCAACTTGACCGTATGCCACAAAGTTTACATTTTGTGCCGCCATCATTTTTTAAGGCATTTTTGGATATTTTTAATAGAGAGGCCCCGCGCGATGCTCTTTTTCGCGCCCCGGCTTTGCGCCGAAGCCGCCGGTCCGGCGCGGCGGCGCGCAGAAGCTCTTTCTCCCAGCTGCGCAGGGTCTTGGCAGTCTGCAAGCGGGCTTCCAGCGTGGGCTTATCCAGCAGACCGGCGGTGCGCTTTTTCTGGGTCTCGGCCTCGTAGTCGGCGGTCATCTGGTCAAAGAGCTGCGCCCAGCAGTTCGGCTCCTGTGCCAGCTCTGCGGGCATCTCGGCAAAGGCTTTCTTCGTCTCCCGCAGGAAGGCATAGCAGCTGTCGGCCGCAGCGTCTGCCCGCCGGGAGGCAGAGAAGCGCGTCTCGAGGCCGGACAGGATAAGGTTCACGAGGCTCAGCTTCTCGTCAAAGGGGGCCTGCAGCAGCCGCGCAAAAGCGGCAGGCTTGGCCTGACCGGCCAGAATGTCCTCCACGCCGTAGTCGTCACGGTACTTGTAGTAGAGGTCGAGGTAGGCCGAGAAGCCCTCGGCGATCTTCTGGTGCTGGATATACTGGCGGATGAGCTCTTCATCGGCCTGCAGGCCCAGCGACTCATAGGTATTGAGCAGGTTGGAGAGGTCTTCCCAACCGCGGGCGGTGACGAACTGGGTGCCGTCCACGTCGGCGTTTATCTGGTAGAAGTTCTGG
>USJY01000249.1 GCA_900555065.1 uncultured Eubacteriales bacterium | reverse complement strand
AAAAAGGCGTTACGCCCGACAGGCACCTGCACGGCATCGCACAGGACCCTGCACTGTATCGGGCACGGCAGATGATGCAGGATATCGTGGACTACTACGACACCGGGAAAACCGACCAGGTACAGATTATCTACACCTCTTTCTATGCGCCCCAGAAAAACATGCCGGTAATCCGCCGGCTGCTCCCCATTCGCCTGAGCGACTACCGCGACGTGGAGGGCGTGGACGCGCTGGGCGGCGACGTAATCTATGACCCGTCCCCGCAGGAGGTGTTCGATATGCTCGTACCCCAGTACCTCGTCGGCATCATATACGGCGTGCTGGTGCAGGCGTATGCCAGCGAACACTATATGCGCATGAACGCGATGGAAAACGCGTCGCGCAACGCAAAGGATATTCTGGAAAAGCTGAAGATTCAGTATAATATGGCGCGTCAGGCCGCCATTACGCAGGAGATCACCGAAATTACCGGTTCGGCGGAATTTGCCAACGGAGGGGATATTTAATTCTATGAGCATTGAAAAAAACGGTATCGTTGTAAAAATAAGCGGCCCGGTCCTCGACGTGCAGTTCGATAATGGGAACCCGGATATACACAACCTGCTCGTCAGCGCCGACGGCGTGAGCATGGAGGTTGCCACCCATGTCAGCGAAACAATGGTGCGCTGCATCTCCCTACAGGCTACAGACGGCATGCGCTGCGGCACCGTCGTCACCGACACGGGCCGCCCTATTTCCGTTCCCGTTGGAGAAAACATACTCGGCCGTGTTATTGACGTGCTGGGCAATCCCATTGACGACAAAGGACCGATCGACGCGCCGCGGTGGGCCATCCACCGCAAGGCGCCGGACTTTTCCGAGCTCATCCCGACCACTGAGATTCTGGAGACTGGAATCAAGGTGATCGACCTGCTTACGCCCTATGCCAAAGGCGGAAAAATAGGCCTGTTCGGCGGCGCAGGCGTAGGTAAGACAACGCTGATTATGGAGCTGATCTACAACATTGCCATGAACCATGGCGGTTATTCCATTTTCGCCGGCGTCGGCGAACGCAGCCGCGAAGGCAACGAACTGATTACGGACATGACAAAATCCGGCGCGCTCGGGAAAACCGCCCTTACGTTCGGCCAGATGAACGAGCCGCCCGGTTCCAGAATGCGGGTTGCTCTGACCGGCCTTACCATGGCGGAGTATTTCCGCGACGTCAGCCAAAAAGACGTGCTTCTCTTTATCGACAATATCTTCCGTTACGTACAGGCGGGCAATGAAGTGTCCGCGCTGCTCGGACGCATGCCTTCCGCAGTCGGTTATCAGCCCACCCTTGCAAACGAGCTGGGTGATCTGGAGGAGCGCATTACTTCTACCAAAAACGGATCGATCACTTCAGTACAGGCTATCTATGTGCCCGCCGACGACCTTACCGACCCGGCGCCGGCCACCATCTTCTCGCACATCGACTCCATCACCGTACTCTCGCGTCAGGTGTCCGAGCTGGGCATCTACCCTGCGATCAGTCCGCTGGAATCTAGTTCCCGCATCCTAGCGCCCGAGACTGTCGGACAGCGGCACTACCGTGTCGCTCGCGAAGTACAGGAGTGTTTGCAGCGCTATCAGGAGCTCAAAGATATCATTGCCATCCTGGGCATGGACGAGCTGTCCGAGGCGGATCGGCATATCGTCTATCGCGCGCGCAGGCTTCAGCTTTTCTTCTCGCAGCCATTCCACGTTGCGGAGGCGTTTACGGGGATCCAGGGGAAATTCCTGCCCCTTGACGAGACGATCCGCTCCTTTGAAGCGATTGTCGGCGGTGAAGTGGATGATCTTCCCGAGGCGGCGTTCTTTAACGTTGGGAACCTCGACGAAGCCGTCGCCAAGAGCAAGACGATGTGAGCGAGGCCGTACGCGCTATGCATACCGCAAGATTTCCGAAAAGGCGGTGAAGCTGTTGTCAAAAAAATATCATCTGGAGATATTGACGCCGGAGCGGCAGTTCTATATCGGCGACGTGGAGGCGATTATGTTTGAGGCGCCCGACGGACAGGTATCCATCCTTGCGGACCACGCCCCTTTTGTTGCGCCGATTGTCGTTGGCACGCTGCGCATCAGAGAGGACGATGAATGGCGGGACGCTTTCTGTTCCGAGGGGTTTATCGAGGTGTACCATGGAAATGTCGTCGTATTTGTCCAGGCCTGCGAGTGGCCGGAAAATATAGACGTGCGCCGCGCGGAAGAATCCAAGCGCCGGGCAGAAGAACGCCTGCGCCAGAAGCAGAGCATGCGTGAAATGAAAATGACACGCGCCGCCCTCGCCCGTTCTATGGCGCGCCTGCGTCTCTCCACCCAAAAACAGCAGAAAAAATTCCAATGAAATAAGCCCGGCCGATACAGGCGCAAATGAAAATGCGCGCTTTTTACGGCCGGGCTTGTTATGAGTTTTAAAGGCGCGTTCCATCATATTTATTTTGCGGGCGCGCTATACAATTCTACGCGTTTCTGTCGCTGCCGTTTTATCAGGACGAATGATACAAAAAAACAGGGCCGACCCAAATTTGGGCCGGCCCTGTTTTCTTTGTGTTTTTATTCGCCGCGTTTGCCGCCGCGAATTTCGCCTTCTGCCGCTTGTTGCAGCGCACCG
>USJY01000248.1 GCA_900555065.1 uncultured Eubacteriales bacterium | reverse complement strand
AAGTTCGCAGCAAACACAAACGCCGCCTCCAAAGAGAGGCGGCGCTGAGTTTACTTAAACAAAACGCAAATAATCGTAAAATTAATACGAATTGTATAAATGCGGCGCGGGCAAAAGGCGCGAGACGGACCGGTACGGCATGACACAGACAGCGCGCCGGGTTTGCCGCGCTGCGCGGCATATGTGAATGCATTGAAAACAGGGCTGCGCGGCGGCATCCGTAAGCTTCGGATCATGGCGCAGTGCGCCGGTATTTACGCCGGCGGGCGCGCAGGCGGCCGGAAGACATACGCTGTAGAAAATGACTGTGCGCGCCGGTTTCGCACCGCCGCAGGTACAATCGAAAAAGGCCCGCTATCCCGTGCGCGTCCGTTAACGGCGCGGCGGGGAATAGTACGTCGGCCAAAAGCGCCGCGAACAATACCGCACGGCTCACGCCGGGCAGGATCCTGATTGCACGGGTTATCCGAAAGCCCGCGTGAGGATCTCACGCACGCCATCCGCCGACATTTCCACCGGGTTGGTTGCGGTACAGCGGTCTGCAAGCGCATTCTCTATAATCGAAGGCAGGTGCTGCCTAAATTCCGATTCAGAGACGCCACAGTCGCGCAGCGTCGTGGGCATATTCATTTTCAGCATCAGGGCATGAATGGCGTTGCAGAAGTTCTTCAGCGTCTGGTACTCCGACGCCGCGCCCAATTCAAGCATTCTGGACAGGGCGGTGTACCGGTCAAAGGCGAACTGGCTGTTCTTGGCGTTATAGGCGATCACATGCGGCAGCAATACGGCGTTGCAGCGTCCGTGCGGAATGTGGAATACGCCGCCGATGGCGTGGGCAATTCCGTGATTGATCCCGAGCGAAGTGTAATCAAAGGCAAAGCCAGCCAGGTTGGACGCGGCGTGCATATGGGCGCGCGCCCTGGTGTCGTCCGGGCAGTGGTAGGCAGTGAGCAGATCGGAAAACACGAGTCGGACGGCCTTTTCCGCCAGCGCCTCGGCATAGGTACCTGACATGGGAGACACATAGCTCTCAACAGCGTGCGTCAGTACGTCCATACCTGTATCCGCCGTGGTCTGCGGCGGAACGGTTTTGACGAATTCAACGTCCAGTATCGCCTCGCGGGGCAGGATTTCCTCTGTGATAATCGTGTGTTTGACATCCTGCTCATGATCGGTGATGACTGCAAAAGATGTGACTTCGCTGCCGGTTCCGCTGGTGGTCGGAATGGCGATAAAATAAATCATCCGGTCCCGTTTTAAGACCTGTTTTTCCACATAGCCGATGGCCTTCGCCGCGTCTATGGCCGAGCCGCCGCCAAGGGCGATCAGGCAATCCGCGCCAAACCGGCACAGCTCGACCGCCCCCTCCACGACAAGATCTGTCGGCGGGTCGGGCGTAACATGGGAAAAAACAGCGTGTTCGCTGCCGTTCGGAAGCCGGCGGATGAGCATGTCCGCCGCGCCGCTTTTGGCCATAAACGGGTCGGTGACAATAAAAAAGCGCTTGAATTTCAACTGGGACAGGCGCGCCAGAGGGTCGTCCCCAAAATAGATAGCAGTGTGCGACTGAAACTTATGCATAGGGTTCCTTTCTTCCGTACGCGGTACGGGTTTGCTTTAGGCGTTTGTTCTACATTATAGCACCTTCGCATGGAATCTGCAATCCTGCAGCCGATTTTTTTTGCGCGCGGCACGGGAAATCCACAGGCTGGGAAACTCGGCTGGAACCGGATGCGAGGGCCCGGCCGCGTAAGGGCGACCGGGCGAGGGGCCGGCCGCGTAAGGGCGACCGGGCGAGGGCCCGGCCGCGTAAGGGCGACCGGGCGAGGTACCGGCCGCGTAAGGGCGACCGGGCGAGGGCTCGGCCGCGTAAAGGCGACCGGGCGAGGGGCCGGCCGCGCAGCAGAAAGCGGCGCGCATAAAAGAAACAGCCGCGCATGTGGCTAATTGCCGGAAGACCGAGAATATAAACCCGTCCGGAAACGGGGGTATGATTTAAATATGCCGCGGTATGCCGCGGTCAAATGAATTGTAACGGCACAGTCAATACGCCGGACCGGAAATACACGGCAGGACGGGAATTTACAGACAGATCGAAAATGCTTGCAGGTGAGAATATGGGCGGTCCAAAATACAGGGGGAAAACTGGGCGGGATAGAAGTGCGCCGCGGGACGGGAAAATGCAGCGGACCGGGCGTGCGGCACGGGTCGGGAGCGTGGCCCGCAGGCCGGCGTTGCGGCGGTGCTGCCGCCGAACGGGTCCGGAGGCGCAGCGCGGGAAATGTAACAGCGCCGGGAGCGGTCGTGTCGTCCCCTCCCGGCGCTGTTATTGAGAAACGATCCCGGTTTTTTTCTGTTCCGTACCATTGCGAACCGGCGGATCTGGGAACGCTTCCTGCTGCCGCCGTTACACATAGTCGAGCACTTCGCACAGGCGGTTGATTACCGTATATCCGGTCCCATCCGGCGGCAGGTACTGGTGTCCGCCGGCAAAGAGCAGGCATTTGCAGCCGAGGATTTCAGCCGCCTCCGCATCGTGCAGGGAATCGCCGATATAGAGCATTTCGCGCGGGGATGCGAGATTTTCCGCGCGCAGGCTACGCGCAAGTTCCGCTTTGGACTGGCCGTAAATGTCGCTGATGCCCAGGATTTGGTAGAAATAGTCGTACACGCCGAGC
>USJY01000247.1 GCA_900555065.1 uncultured Eubacteriales bacterium | reverse complement strand
CGAAGCGGTCACCATCCAGTACGGCGGCTCCATGAACGCGGCAAACGCTGGCGAGCTGCTTGCAAAATACCATGTCGACGGCGGACTGATCGGCGGCGCGTCCCTCAAAGCACAGGACTTCGCCACCATCGTGCGCGTCGCCTCAAAATAGGAGCGCACATGAAACCACTGCTATTGATGATACTCGACGGCTTCGGCAAGGGCGAAGACGGGCCGCAAAACGCCGTATATATGGCGAAAAAGCCCAACCTTGACAGGCTGTTCAAAACCTGCCCGCACACGCTGATCGGCGCGTCCGGGGAGGATGTGGGCCTGCCCGACGGGCAGATGGGCAACAGCGAGGTGGGCCACACCAATATCGGCGCGGGCCGCGTGGTCTACCAGGAGCTGACCCGCATTACCCGCGCCATACGGGACGGCTCGTTCTATGAGAATGCGGCGCTGTCCGCCGCCATGCGCAGCAGCGCGGCGGACGGATGCGCGCTGCACCTGTGCGGCCTGGTCTCCGACGGCGGCGTGCACAGCCACAACACGCACCTGTACGCGCTTCTGGAGATGGCGAAACGCTTCGGCGTGCGCGACGTGTATGTGCACGCGCTGCTCGACGGCAGGGACGTGCCGCCCGACAGCGGCGCGGGATACGTGCGCGCGCTGGAAGAAAAAATCGGCGAAATCGGCGTGGGCCGGATCGCAAGCGTGTGCGGCCGCTACTACGCCATGGACCGCGACAACCGCTGGGACCGGGTTGAAAAGGCGTATGACGCCATCGTGCGCGGGATCGGCGCGCAGGCGGACAGCGCGCCTGAGGCCGTAGAACGCAGCTACGCCGCCGGCGTCACCGACGAATTCGTGCTGCCCGTGGTTGTCCGCGGCGGCGCGCCGCTGCAAAAGGGCGACAGCTTTGTATTCTTCAACTTCCGGCCCGACCGGGCGCGGGAGCTGACGCGGGCCATTGCCGACCCGGACTTTTCGGCTTTCGGCCGCGAATACATCCCGGTGCATTACGTCTGCATGACCCAGTACGACGCGACCATGCCGGGCGTGTCGGTCGCCTACCTGCCCCAGAGCCTCAGCAACACGCTCGGCCAGTACCTGTCCGACAGGGGGCTGACCCAGCTGCGCATCGCCGAGACCGAGAAGTACGCGCACGTTACGTTCTTCTTCAACGGCGGGCGCGAACAGCCCTATCCGGGCGAGGACCGCGCGCTCATCCCCTCGCCGAAGGTCGCGACCTACGACCTCAAGCCTGAAATGAGCGCCTATGACGTGACGGATGAAGTCGTCCGGCGCATCAAGAGCGGGAAATACGACGTGATCGTGCTCAACTACGCCAACTGCGACATGGTCGGGCACACCGGCGTGGCCCGCGCGGCGGTACAGGCTGTCGAAGCGGTGGACGCCTGCGTCGGCGCCGTTGTGGACGCGGTCCGGGACGCCGCAGGCGCAGTCCTGCTCACCGCCGACCACGGCAACGCCGACTGCATGTTCGACGCGGACGGCGCGCCCTTCACGGCGCACACGACCAATCCCGTCCCCCTGTTGCTGTGCGCGGACTTGCCCGCGTCGCTGCGCGAAGGCGGGATTCTGGCGGACATCGCGCCCACCATGCTCGATTTGCTGGGCCTTGAAAAACCTGCGGAAATGACGGGCCGTTCCCTGCTTATACGCGGATAGCGCGGCGCAGGAAGGGAACGCGCCGGCAATGGACCGGCGTTTGCAGAATACCGCACGGAAGCGCGCGCCGGCTGGTCGCCGGTTCCGCCTGCGCACCGGACCGGCCCGTGCTTTTGGGCGCACCCGTAACGCCGTACCGGAAACGCCGCCCCATACCGGCCGCAATGCCGCGCCGCCGTTTGCGGGAAATGCACTCCCTGCCCGGCTGCCGGGCCTGCGGAATTCGCCGGCGGATATGCCCTGTTCGGAGGCGGCGGTTATGATAGCGACGCCAAAAAAGGCGAGGCCATAATGGACGCATACAACGCATCTCTCACCCGGACGACTGCAACTCCGCTGCCCAGTAATGCATACGCCTGTGCAGGAGGCACAGTCGGAGGTTATGCAGTGTTTAGCGGCGGCAGCAGCATGAACTCGGATTCGACTCTTGTTGAAACCATTGGGGCTCTGGAGATAGTGCGCGCATATGATTCGTCTCTTACGTCCAGTCAGGCCGCGCCCTTGAGTTGCCCCAGAGCAGTCCATTCCGCCGCAACCATCGGGAATCATCTTCTTTTTGCAGGAGGATACAACAGCACTACGGGAAAATACCTCTCCACAGTAGAATCGTACGACGCCTCGCTGACCCGAAGCACTGCCGTCGAATTGAGCAGCGCAAAGAACGGCCTGGCCTCGGCCACAGTGGGCGAATACGCAATGTTTGCAGGTGGCTATAAAGGCAACAGCGATGCAGCCTATGTGGCAACGGTGGATGCATACAACACCGCGTTAACCAAGACGACTATGCCAGACTTGAGTGTCGGACGGCATGGCCTTGCATCTGCTGTAATTGGAGATTACGCGCTGTTCGCAGGCGGTATCTCAAAAATCAGTAGCACGGCAGACAAATATCAGGATGTCGTCGATGTCTATTCGGCGTAATGAAAGGAGAGATCAAAATGGCACGATACAAAATTTACGACAACACATCCGACGTCATCACCCCGGTGGGCGAGAAGCTCACC
>USJY01000246.1 GCA_900555065.1 uncultured Eubacteriales bacterium | reverse complement strand
CTCATTTTTTTTACGTTCCCGCCGGGAAGGCCGCGCCGGCTGTTGCCATGGCACGGTTCATGCGGCGGTTTGCGCCTGTGTAATCCGATTACTGTCCGTTCGCAACGTCGCTTTCGTTTCTGGAGGAGTTGACAGAGCTGGAATGCGATCCGCTCATGCCGCTCTCCATATTTTCGACGCCGCTTTTGATATCGCTTTCCAGATCGCTTACGCCGTTGCTGACCTTATCAGATGCGCTCTGTAGGTCGCTGCTGAGGCTGCTGCTTGTCGTGGAGCTGCTGAACGAGCTTGACGGCTTATTGTTGTTGTCACAGCCGGTAAGCATGAACGCAGATATCACAAAAGCAAGGACAATCGCGATTATACCCTTCTTTTTCATACGTCTGTGTCTCTCCATTCGTATTGCTTCATCGAAGCTGATTTTTATACCGTTGTTTACGATATGTGGCCAAAACTGTTTGTCCACGTCTCTAGTATTGCCCTGCTTTTTCCGCTTTATTCCGGAAAAAAACAGCCCGATTTCAGCCGTTTGCTGTGCGGCTGCGCCTGTTGAAATCATGTGTTGAGTATGATATACTACATTTATCTAAAATAAAATTTTTTGAATCGGAGGCGCGGTATGGTCACTCGCGAAGCGCCGGGCGCGCAGCTGCGGACCTGGAAGGACGCGTGGCTGGCGTATAAGGACAGGATCACGCCCAACAGAAAGACCGGCGCGCAGATCGTCCGTTATCTGCAGGATAAATATGTTTTGGAGGAGACGTTCGAGCACGAAGCCTGCGCCGTGGTCGAAGAAAACGTCGTGCGCAACGAGTACAATGCGGAAAAGCTGCCGCCGGGTGAAAAGCCGCGGCCGCGCGCTTTTTTTGTGAAAAACACGGGCGCGGGCGCCGCGCTCTACCAGCTGGCGGCCCAGGAGGACGCGGGCTGGGATACAGACCGGATTTTTGTCGGCGTGGACACGGCGACGGGTTATTTTTACGTGGAGGGCAGCCAGGAGCTTTGGGACGAGCTGTTCGTCTACCGCGGCCTGGACGCGCTGGATTTGCGGAATTTTGCGCTGACCGGACAATTCGTCGACCTGTGCAGACGGCGGGGGATTGCGCTTCCGGATTGATTTTACAGACAGGGGTGCGCGTAAATGAACAAGGTGAAAATTACGGTTTTGAAAACGACGTTTGACCATGAGCTTGCCGAAAAATACGGCGTGCCGGGGCTCGGCGCATGTCCCATGCTGCGGGCGGGACAGGTCTTTTACGCCGATTACGCGAAGCCGGACGGCTTTTGCGACGAGGCGTGGAAGGCGATTTACCAATATGTGTTCGCCCTCGCTCACGGCGCGGGCGGGCGGCTGTTCTATTACGGGGACTGGATTCGGGAGCCGGGCGTTGCGATTTGCAGCTGCAACGACGGGCTGCGGCCCGTTATTTTCAAGCTGGAGGCAACGGACACGGAGTCTGAAATCGATTATGAGCCTGTGCGCTAGGCCGGGCAGGAAACCCGGCCCGGCGCAGGCGTGCGGACGGCTTTGCCGAGGCGGAAGGCTCTGGCGCGCGCCCGCGACGGACGGCAAGGGAGAATACCTTATTGCGCCGCGCGCGAGAAGGCGCGGTTTCACGCGGGGCCGGGCGCGCCGGCAATACGCGAAAGGCGTTGGAACGCCGCGGGGGAAATGGTTGCGAAACTGGGAACCGGGCGAGGAAAGCGGCGGCTTGTGAATCGGCCATGGCCGCAGACGCCTGCAATACGCGAAAGGCGTTGGAACGCCGCGGGCGCGCGTACGGAGACGCGTCTTCAGGACTGACGGCGAACCCGGACCGCTGCCGGCGCGCAGCTGCACGGGTTCGGCGCGCGGGCATACGAAGCCGAAACCGATCGGCCCGGCGCGGCATTGCGCCGCGGGTCGATGCGCGGAGGATTCTGTGCGCCAGGGCGCGCCTGCTGCGGCCGGCGTATTATCGGAAAACGGGGAAAGAAATCAGAGCAGCGCGCGCACGGATCTTCCGCAAGGCCGTCTGTTATCGCGTTACAGCATAAACACTGCATGCGATACGCAAATAGCGGGCCGGGCGCGCCGGCAATACGGCGCAACGCGATACGGGCGCATACGAGCGTGACGCAGACGGGGCGTGCGCAGGGCCTGGGAAGCGGAAAGAGACGGGCCGGGCGCGCCGCGGAACCGTTCAAAGACCCGGAAGCGTCGTTATAGCAAAACAGGCGAAAAAAGGCGGTGGAAAACAGATGCAGGACAGAAACGATACGATCTGCGCGCCGATCACGCCCATGCAGGCGGCGGCGGTCGGCGTAATACGGATCAGCGGTCCGGACGCGTTCGCAGCGGCCCGGACGCTCTTTTCCAGGCCGGACAGTATCCGGCACGGGCGGGCGGTATACGGCGCGCTGCGCGATGCGGACGGCGCGCCGCTCGACGACTGCGTGCTCACCGCGTTCGCCGGGCCGCGCTCCTATACCGGCGAGGACGTGGTGGAGCTGTCCTGCCACGGCTCGCCCACTGTGCTCAGGCTGGCGCTGCGCGCGCTGGGCAAGCGCGCCTGCGCCTGCCTTCCGGAGGGCATGCCGGAATATCTGCGCTTTCTGCGGTCATGAAATCAATGGTCTTCACGGCACGAAGTGCAACAGCATAATCATAAGTTCTCTCATCACCCATAACACCAACAGAA
>USJY01000245.1 GCA_900555065.1 uncultured Eubacteriales bacterium | reverse complement strand
TTACCGACCTGCCGGGCATCTATTCCCTTTCCCCGTACACGCTGGAGGAAGTGGTGGCCCGAAACTATCTGATCGGCGAACGGCCGGACGTGATTCTGAACATCATCGACGGCACGAACCTGGAGAGAAACCTATACCTGACGACACAGCTGACCGAGCTCGGGATTCCCGTCGTCGTGGCCATCAACATGATGGACGTCGTCAGAAAAAACGGCGACCGGATCGACACCGCGGAGCTTGCCCGCCAGCTCGGCTGCAAAGTCGTCGAAATCTCGGCGCTGAAGGGCACGGGTATTATGGAGGCCGCGCAGGCCGCCATAGACGCGGCGAAAAACACGAAGACCGTACCGATGCACACCTTTTCCGGCACGGTCGAGCATGCTATCGCGCACATTGAAGAAGCGGCCGTACATAACCTGCCGGAAGAACAGCAGCGCTGGTATGCGATTAAAATTTTCGAACGGGACGACAAGGTGCTCGGCAATCTGAACATTGACAAAACGACCCTAGACCACATTGAAGCAGATATCCAGGCCGCGGAAAAGGAGCTGGACGACGACGCCGAAAGCATCATCACAAACGAGCGGTACATCTACATCGCATCCATTATCAAATCCTGCTACAAAAAAAAGAACGCCGGAAAGCTCTCCATTTCCGACAAGATAGACAGGGTTGTAACCAACCGCTGGCTGGGCCTGCCCATTTTTGCAGTCGTAATGTTCCTGGTGTACTACCTCTCCATGGTGACGGTGGGCACTGCGGCGACCGACTGGGCAAACGACGGCCTGTTCGGCGACGGCTGGCATCTGCTGGGCATTGGCTCTTCCGCATACAGCGACGCCTCCGACGAGTATACTGAGGCGATGAACGCCGTCAACGCATTTATGGAGACGGGCGGCGAGGGCGCAGACGAGCTGGCCGAGGCCCTGGACACTGAGGCCGAGAACTTCGACGCGGCCGGCGCGACGGCGCTGCTGGAACAGTATGCGGCGCAGTTCTCGCCTACCGACAAGGCCAGTATTGAGATTGTGAACGAGGAGGACCTGTCCTCGGAGGAGGTCACGTATACCGGGCAAGACCTGCAGGCCGCCATCGGAACGCTGGACGGCTGCGAATATGCGGAACCTGACCCGGCCGACTACGGGGTTTGGGTTCCCGGCATACCTGTTCTGGTGGAAAACGGCCTTACCGCTGCAAACGCGCCCGACTGGCTCAACGGCCTGATTCTCGACGGCATTGTGGCGGGCGTCGGCGCGGTGCTTGGTTTTGTGCCGCAGATGCTCGTGCTCTTCCTGCTGCTCGCCTTCCTTGAGTCCTGCGGTTACATGGCCCGTATTGCGTTTGTGCTCGACCGCGTGTTCCGTAAGTTTGGGCTCTCAGGCAAATCTTTCATCCCCATCCTGATCGGTACGGGCTGCGGCGTGCCCGGTATTATGGCGTCCAGAACCATTGAAAACGAGCGGGATCGCCGCATGACCATTATGACGACTACATTTATTCCATGCGGCGCGAAAATCCCCTTTATCGCCATGATCGCCGGCGCGATCTTCGGCGGTTCCGCCTGGGTTTCGACTTCCGCGTATTTCCTCGGCATGGCCTGCATTATCATTTCCGGTATCATGCTGAAGAAAACCAAGATGTTCGCAGGCGACCCCGCGCCCTTTGTAATGGAACTGCCCGCGTATCACCTGCCGACTGTCGGCAACGTGCTCCGCTCCATGTGGGAGCGCGGCTGGTCCTTCATTAAAAAGGCCGGCACCATTATTCTGCTTTCGACCATTCTGATCTGGTTCCTCAGCTTCTTCGGCGTAGTGGACGGCACATTCCGGATGCTGGCGGAAGATGAGATCGGTTCCTCTATCCTCGCCACGATCGGCAACGCCATCGCCTGGATCTTCGCGCCGCTCGGCTGGGGCACCTGGCAGGCGACGGTGGCTTCGATCACCGGGCTGATCGCCAAAGAGAACATTGTCGGCACGATGGGCATACTCTACGGCGCGTCCGGATCCGTGTACAGCAATATTGCGGCGGCCTTTACCATGCTGAGCGGATATTCCTTCCTCGCGTTCAACCTGCTTTGCGCCCCCTGCTTTGCGGCAATCGGCGCGATTAAGCGCGAGATGAACTCCGCCAAGTGGACGTGGTTCGCGGTCGGGTACCAGTGCCTGTTCGCCTATGCGGTGGCGCTTATGATCTTCCAGATCGGATCCGCTTTCACCGGCGCAGTGAATGTGATCGGCCTGATCGCGGCGCTCGCAATCCTTGCCCTGATACTCTACATGCTGTTTAAACCCTATAAGGAATCCACCCGGCTGACGGCGAAAGTAAAGGTAAAATAAATCAGGGGCGCATGCCTTGAAAGGAGGCGACTGGGATGTTTGCATGGATTGCAGCAAATTATCCAACCATTCTCATATGCCTTGCGCTGGCGCTGATCGTTACGTCCATCATCATCAGTTTGGCGCGCAACAAAAAGAAGGGCAAGTCCTCCTGCGGCTGCGGTTGCCAGAGCTGCCCTATGGGCGGTTCCTGCCACAAGCACTGATCCGTACGAGGGAGACGCAAGCGCCGCTTGCGTCTCCCTTTGAAATGCAGGCTACTTTCGCGCAGACAGGAACAGGCTGTCAGCAAGTTCGACGGAACGGTTGTATTTTTCCGTCGTATAGACTTGCGCGCGCAGCTGTGCGGCCGAGTGGATACAGGCG
>USJY01000244.1 GCA_900555065.1 uncultured Eubacteriales bacterium | reverse complement strand
ACGCGCGCCGCGCTGCCGGAGCTGGCCGCCCTCGCCGAGGGCGACTGGGACGGCGCGGTCATCACGCAGCCCGTGCCCGTGAGCCGGATGCACGCGCTCATGGCGCAGGCGCTGGCACAGGACAGCGAGAGCTTCTTTGCCGCGCTGCAGTAAGGAGGGCTCCATGCTGAAGGTTGCAAAATTCGGCGGCTCGTCGATGGCGGACGCCAAGCAGTTTGAAAAAGTGCGCGACATCGTGCACGCCGACCCCGCGCGGAAGGTGATCGTCGTGTCCGCCGCCGGCAAGCGCAGCGCGGACGACCACAAGCTCACAGACCTGCTGTACCTGTGCTACGCGCACCTGCAGTACGGCGTGAACTGCGACGCCGTCTTTCAGATGATCTGCGATCGCTACATCGCCATCCGCGACGAATGCGGCCTGAACGTCGATATCGAGGCCGAGCTCGACGTGCTGCGCCGGCAGATGCGCGCCGGCATCTCGGAAGAGGAGCTCGTGTCGCGCGGCGAATATTTCTCCGCCCTGCTCATGGCGGACTACCTCGGCTACTCGTTTCTGGACGCGGAGCTGTGGGTGCGCTTTCAGTTTGACGGCTCGATCGACAAGGAGGCGTCCTACGCCGCGCTCCGGCGGCTGGCCGACGGGCGCAGCGTTGTCATCCCCGGCTTTTACGGCGTGACGCCCGACCGCAAGATCCGCACCTTTTCCCGCGGCGGCAGCGACATCACCGGCGCGCTCGCGGCCGCGGCGCTCGATGCCGACGTGTACGAAAACTGGACGGACGTGTCCGGCATCCTTATGGCCGACCCCCGCATCGTGCCCGACCCGCTGCCCATCGAGCGCATCACCTATAACGATACACGCGAAATTTTTGAACGGGACGGTGTTACATCCTATACCGGCGATTTGAGGACTTTGTTTGAGATCCGCAATGCAAAAGCAGCAAACGAATTGTATCTGACGGCGTTCAACGAGAGGCGGCCTTTGGATGAGGCGCTTATCAAAGAATTCCAGCGGCTGCTCACGCAGAATACCTACGATACACGCAGGTATCAGTTGGGGGAACGGCCCGGCGAGTACAAATATCATGACTATGTGACAGGCAGGGAAGAAGTTGGCGCAGCACCCGAGGATGTGGCGGAAGAAATGGCTGAGCTTGTAGCGGAGCTGGATGATATCTCCCATGAAAAGGCGTTAACGGCAGCGGCCTATTTTCATGCAAAGTTTGAGAACATCCATCCTTTCGCGGACGGAAATGGGCGCACAGGGCGGTTGGCGATGAACTATTTTCTCGTCATACATTCTCACCCGCCAATCATTATTCATGAAGAGGACCGCAAGACCTACTACACCGCGCTGGAGGCATGGGACACACATCAAGAACTTACGCCTCTGTGCAGTTTTTTAAAAGAACAGACGGCAAAAACCTGGGAAAAGCAGATCCAACGGGAAGAAAAAAGAAAACGGAACCAAGAACGATAAAATGGGCGGCCTGTGAACAGTCACAGGCCGTTTTTTCATTGAAAGAGGGCGAATGACTGTACTATGAAAAAGAACTGATTCGACGGGCCAAGCAGATGACGGCCATTGAATTCTTAAAGCGATACCGTCCCGACGAGCTGGTGCGCTGTGGAACTGGAGAATTTCAACTTCGCAGCCACGACAGCTTTAAGATCAGCGAGAGCACCAGCCTGTGGCACTGGAAAAGCCGGGATATAGGAGGGAAAAGCGCGCTGGACTATCTCATCCATGTGGAAGGTGTGCCTTTTCTGGAGGCGGTGAGATATATGCTGGAACAGGAAGCTCCAAGCTATATGCCGCAGACCAAAGCTACAGAGCAAAAGCAGTTTGTGCTCCCGGCAGGCGCCCGCGGAACACATCATGTAGAGTTGTACCTGCAAAGCCGGGGAATCAGCATTGACGTGATCCGCTATTGTATTTCCAAAGGCATCCTCTATGAAAGTACGCCGCATCACAACTGTGTGTTTGTCGGCTTGAATAACGAGGGGATGCCAAGATATGCCACGCTGCGCAGCACAACTGACCTCCCGCGGCCATTCAAACGGGACCAGCCAGGCAGCGACAAGCGTTTTTGCTTTTGTATCCCGCCCATTATGAGAAGCAGATGCGTAGCCGTCTATGAGGCCGCGCCGGACGCCATGGCCCACATGACGCTGGAAAGAGGACAGGCGAATAAGTACAGATTATCGCTTGGCGGTATTTATGCGCCTGTGGAGCCTTCTGTCGGGCATCCATGTAAAAAGCCTTTGGCACTGGAAACTTTTCTGGAAAACCATCCCGAAGTGACGGAGCTGGAGATCTGCACCGACAATGATGCAGCAGGTCGGTGGGCCGCACTGCAGGTCGCAAAACACTACTCAGCAGAATACAAAATCAAGATGAATTTGCCGCCCAGGGATGAATGCGATTGGGCGGATATGGCAAAAGAAGAAAAAGAGAAACGGGCCGCCCGGCACAGGGCGGCCTGTTTGCATCAAAGGGAGGGTTCAGCAAGATAGAAGAAAACAGAAAAATCAAGCTGTTGTCACCGCTTACTGCGGAGTTTGTGCCCGATCAATGGTCGGACGACGATGTCCAGGACTTGAACGGGCGAGAACTTATGCCCTATTACGCAGCGGTTCGAGAGGCTGTGGAGCAGTATGCAGACGATCTGCTCACATATTATGATGGCTCTGAGGAGATCCGGGGCAAA
>USJY01000243.1 GCA_900555065.1 uncultured Eubacteriales bacterium | reverse complement strand
AATAAAGGCCCCCTAGAGCCAAGCGGCTTTAGGGGGCCTTTATGTGGTGATCCATCGGCGACTCGAACGCCGGACCCTTTGATTAAAAGTCAAATGCTCTACCGACTGAGCTAATGGATCATATGAAGCTATAATAGTATAGCAATTCTTCACTTTTTTGTCAAGGGATATTGTGTTTTTTTCTTGTCAGAAAGGGAACCGCCTTTATTGAAATATACATGGAAAGATGATATAATACAATGCAATGACAGCGCGATGGTAAAATTCCATTTACCATCATGTCCCGAATGGAGTAAAATATGAGCGAAACACTCGAGAAAGAATTTAACAGACTGAAAAGAGCGATTCTTGAGAAGGAATATGCCCATTTAAATGAGCAGCAGCGCAAAGCGGTATTTGCGCCGGACGGACCCTTGCTGATTTTGGCTGGCGCCGGCAGCGGGAAAACAACGGTCGTTGTCAACAGAATTGGATATCTGATCCAGTACGGCAGTGCGTACCATTGCGACAACGCGCCGGAAAACCTGACGGAGGACACCATCGCCTGGCTGCGCGATTATCTGGACCACCCCGATCCGTCCCGGAAAGAGTCCGTGCGCAGGCTGATATCGCATATGCCGGTGCCGTCCTTCCGTATTATGGCGATTACATTTACCAACAAAGCCGCCCAGGAACTGAAAGACCGCCTGTACTCCAAATTAGGTGAAAGCGCGCTCGACGTCTGGGCCTCCACATTCCATAGCGCCTGTGTACGCATCCTACGCCAGGAAATAGAGCTCGCCGGGTATAGCCGGAACTTTGCAATTTATGATACGACCGATTCCCGAAGACTGGTAAAAGAATGCATTGCAGGGCTGGGCCTGGACCAGAAAGTATACAATCCGAAGGGTATCCTGCGTCTGATCAGCTCTTTCAAAAACAGCGGCGCAGGCCCTGAAGACTTGCAGAACGAATATCGGGACAATCCGAGAATGAAAAATATAGCGTCGGTTTTCGCAGCGTATAATCGTGAGCTGAAACGCGCAAACGCTCTGGATTTTGACGATATTATCGGCGTAACGGTAAAGATACTGGAGGAAAATCCGCAGACAAGGAACTATTGGATGCACCGTTTTTCCCATATATTTGTTGACGAGTACCAGGATACGAACACACTGCAGTATAAGCTTGTATCCCTGCTGCGGGAAAAGGCCGGAAACCTGTGCGTCGTAGGGGACGACGACCAGAGCATCTACCGTTTCCGTGGCGCAACGATCGAAAACATATTGCGTTTTGAAGAACAATACCCGGGTGCGACAGTCGTGAAGCTGGAGTGCAATTACCGTTCGACACAGACCATTTTGGACGCCGCCAATCATGTCATTCGGAACAATACCGGACGCAAGGATAAAACTCTCTGGACAGAAAACGGAAAAGGGGATCCAATCCTGCTTTTTCATGCCTATGACGAAAACCATGAGGCGGACTTTATCGCGAGTACAATACAGAAGATGCGAGAGGAATACGGTTGTAATTATAGCAGTTTTGCCGTACTGTACCGGACAAACGCTCAGAGCCGCGCCATAGAAGCCGCGATGCGCGTTTATCGCATACCGGCGAAAGTGATTGGCAACCTGGGGTTTTACGACCGTAAAGAGATTAAGGACGTGCTCTCCTATCTGTGCCTGCTGGTCAATGATCACGACAATCTGCGCCTGAAGCGCATCATCAACGAGCCGCGCAGAGGTATTGGAGACGTTACAGTCGCAGCCGTGGAGAAGCTGTCAAATGAACTGAATATAGGTATGTTGGAGGTCTGCCGCCGTGCAGATGAATTCAGTGAACTTTCGCGTACGCGAGATAAATTGCGTGCCTTTGCCGCTGTGATTGACGAACTGCGCGGGTTCGCAGCAGAAAACCCCATGCATATGCTTATCGACGCAGTGCTGGACAAAACGGGATATGATGCCGCGCTGAAACTGGAGGATGACAGTTATCAGGAGCGCCTGGAGAATATACAGGAGCTCAATACGGCCATCGTCCGCTATCTGGAAATGGAGGATGAACCTACGCTGTTCGGATTTTTGGAACGTATCTCGCTGGTTTCAGATTCGGATAACTATGAGCAGGAGTCAGACACAGTGTCGCTTATGACGCTGCACACCGCAAAGGGCCTGGAGTTCGACTATGTGTTCCTTCCCGGAATGGAAGAGGGCCTTTTTCCATCCAGTATGTCGGTAGACGAACCTGGCGGCTTGGAGGAGGAGCGCAGGCTTTGTTATGTCGGCATCACCCGGGCAAAAAAACGGTTGACGCTGCTGGATACGCGTATGCGCACAATTTTTGGTACGGCAATTCGGCCTGTGGTTTCCCGTTTCGTGGGCGAGATTCCGGAAGATCTGCTGGAAGAACGCGGAGCTCCGAAGCGTCAGGAGTCCTCCGGTGGCGTGCAGCCGTCCGGTGCTCCCATGTTCAGCCTGGATAAGGCCGCTAAAGAGATCAGCAATCGTGTTCAAACACCGCAGGGTGTGGTCTATACAGTGGGAGAGACAATATCCCACCGCGTATTTGGACAAGGGCGTATCCTGTCTGTAACGCCGATGGGGAATGACTCACTGTTGGAAATACAATTTGGCGACGTTAAGAAAAAAATCATGGCCAATTTTGCAAATTTGAAAAAGATTCCCTCGTAAACGGCTTGCATTCATGCGTATTATGCTTTATAATAAAAAAGCGTTTA
>USJY01000242.1 GCA_900555065.1 uncultured Eubacteriales bacterium | reverse complement strand
GAGCGCGAATAGCGCACGGCCCGCACGATTTCATCATTCCGCGCCGTCTGCCGCGCAGTCAGAAATTCGAGTATTTTCTTTTGCCGTTCGTTCATACTGTTCACCAAAAATGAATTATTTATGCTTATTATAGCATGAAATTTGGACAAATACCATTCTTTTGTCCAAATATTGATTTTTTACAAGGATGCGATATACTTACCTGTGTAAAAAATACAACCGCGCTGCAAGCGCGGGAGAAATGGGGATTCATCCATGTCGGAAAAAGTGTTTTTGATTCTGGTGGACGGTATGCGCATCGATGCGCCGGACGCGTGCGGCAACGACTATGTCGTACAGTTCAAAACCAAGGCGAAACTGCTTGCGGAGCGCACGGTCATGCCGAGCGTGACGCTGCCCTGCCATATGTCGCTTTTTCATTCGGTCACGCCGCAGCGGCACGGTATATTGACCAATACATATGTACCGCAGGTACATACCGTAGAGGGGCTTGTCGAACGGCTCAAGGCGGCGGGAAAAACCAGCGCATTCTACTACAGCTGGCAGCTTCTGCGCGACCTGTGCCGGCCGGGCAACCTTTCATTCGGCCTGTTTTATGAAATGTACACCTATCCCCATGTCGACAGGCTGCTGACGGAAGAAGCAATCGCCCGCACGGAGCGGGACGGGCAGGACTTTGTGTTCCTGTACCTGGGCGAGCCGGATGAGACCGGGCATGCGCACGGATATATGGGTCCGGAATATCTGGCTTCCGTCAGTGAGGCATGGGATTGCATCCAAAAGGTCTGCGAGAAGTTCGGCGGCGAGTACCAGATTCTTGTGACGGCCGACCATGGCGGGCACGACCGTATCCATGGCGAAGACATCCCGGAGGATATGAATATCCCGCTCTATCTGTACGGATCGGCCTTTGACGGCTGCACGGCGCGCACGGCCAATATTATCGACATCGCGCCGACAATCGCCAAAATTATGGGCATCGAACCCGCCCGCGGCTGGGACGGGACGGCGCTGCCGGGCGTAGGGTGATCGGGATGCGGCTGCTCTCACGCCTCAGAAACAGTGAGGACTATGAAAAAATATTTATTGCGGCCTGGGGCTGCTATATCTTCACCTATCCCGGACGCTTCGGCTTCGGCGCGGCCATTGCGGCCATCAGCCTCGCGGAGGGGTATACGGCGGCGGAGCTTGGGCTCGTGGCCTCCGCCCTGTTCGCCGCCTACGGCATAGGACAGATGTTCGGCGGCGTGCTCGGCGACCGGTGCAATCCCGCCGCGCTCGTATCCATCGGCTTTTTCGGCTGCGCCGGCGCGAACCTGATGATGGCGCTGTCCGGGTCGCTGGGCGTTATGATGGCGGCATGGATACTCAACGGGCTGTTCTGTTCGCTCATATGGGCGCCGCTCGTACGCCTGCTGACCATTGTCATCCCCGGCGAAATGCTGAACAAGGCCATGCTGAATATGCAGTATTGCACAGCGTTTGGAAACGTTTTGACCTTCCTGCTCGTCGCTCTGATCACGGCGTTGATGCCGTGGCGGGCCACGTTTTTCATCATCGCCGCGCTGGTGCTGCTCGCCGGTGTGGTATGGACCTGGACGCTGCGCCGCTGCGAGCCGCACCGGGGCGCCGCGCCCGTTCCGGTCCGCACGACGCCAGCTGCAAGCCGGGATACGGCGAAGGAAGCGTTCGTCAAATCCGGCTTTATATTTATTCTGCTGCTGACGCTCTACATGGGCTTCCTCAAGGACGGGATCCAGACCTGGGTGCCCAAAGCCATTACCGATATATTCGGCACGACGCCGGCTCTGTCGGTATTCCTGACCGCGGCGCTGCCGCTGATCAACACCATAGGCGTGTTCGCCGTCAAGCTCATGCAGCGCTGGAAGAAGGAAGAAGACCTGCTCTACACCGCCATTCTATTCGGCGGCGCAGGGGTGATTCTGGCGCTGGTCGCGGCTCTGCTGGAGGTCTCCGCCGTATTGACGGTCGCCCTCTTCTCGCTCGCAAGCGCGGGCGTGTTCGGCGTCAGCACCGCGTTGACCTATCTTCTGCCCGTCAAATTCGCGCGTTACGGGCGCTCGTCTACCGTGGCGGGACTGTCCAATGCCTTTACTTATCTTGGCTCGGCCCTCTCCGGCGTGGGCATCGGCCTGCTCGTGGGCGGCTTCAGCTGGGCTGTGGTCTGCCTGCTGCTGTGCGGTCTGTGCGCGATCGGCACGCTGCTGTCCCTGTTTATCCGGCCCACCTGGAACCGGTTTATCGCGCGCGGGCGTGAACAGGCGGCGCGGGAATCCGACGGTGCCGACAAAGCTGTGCCCGCGGCCGCCGCTGCGCAGCAGGGATAGCGGACCGTACTGAGCCGCGGGGCGGATCGAAACGCCGATACGCGCAGCATTACTCCGGTCGATCCGGCGCGGCGAGCATGCGCGCGGCAATCCCTGCCGCACAGCCGACCAGTTCCACACAGGGGCGCTTTTTGTAGTAGTCTTCGCTGCGCGGCTCCGGGTCCCCCCCCTGACCCGCCTGCCCTCGCAGCAGCTCCCGGCATATCAGCGACCCGTTCGCCTCTGCAAAGGCCGCGCCTGCCGCCTGCACTTTGCGGTACAGATCCTTTTTCGCCTGCTGATCTTTCGGGTCGTTATACCCGTATTTCATATTGAGCAGGAACAGGATGCCGCTGACTGCGCCGCAGACTTCGCGCATGCGCCCCATGCCGCCGCCAA
>USJY01000241.1 GCA_900555065.1 uncultured Eubacteriales bacterium | reverse complement strand
TTGAACCCAGCCGTCTGCCGGTGCAGGCGGCTGTTCTTTTTATATGTCCGTATTTTTTCTCTCGGCATGAAAACCGCACGGCAGATTTTTTCAGCGCATGAAAAAGAGGCGAAATCCGAAGACTCGCCTCTTCTGCATCGTATTATCTATAATCCCGCTTATAAAGTTGCAGACAGATCCCCTTTATCCCCCTAGTCATATTGTTTCAATCTGCGCGGATCGAAGCATGCACTTTTCCGTGTCCGATCATTCCCAATGGACGATTGTATTGCAGTTTCATTTCTCACAATCGCGTACAGGGAAGCCGCCGCTGACCTCGTTCCACGACAGGATCTACGGCGATCCGGACAAATTTTGATTCTGTGCAGAGCCTGTGCGATACATTGAATCTGTGTTCCCGCAATTTCGGGAATACTCCATATGACCCCGTTCCATGCATTTGCGCAAAATCGGCCTTCGCGCCGTTTCCCTGCGGGAAAGCGACTGGATTTATGCCAACTCGGCTTTTATGCCCGCCGCACAATTTGCCGGCTTCGGCATTTCTTTTGTTTCAGCATCTTTTGGCTGTCCCGCGCCATGCACGCCCTGTACGAAAAGATCTCCCGCCGTTTTCAAAGCGCGGGGAACACCGCCAGACTGCGCTGCAATATCCCCTTCATCTGTGCGATGAGAATTCCGAAGTTCGTCATGGGCACGCCCTGCTGCATCGCCTGGCGCAGCCTGGACTGCAGCGCGCGCGGCGGCAGCATACAGGCGCCGCAGTGGACGACAAGCCGATAGGGGCGCAGATCGTCCGGGAATGTGTTGCCGCTGCTGTATGAAAACCGGAGCTCTTTGCCCGTGTACTGTGAAATCCAGCGCGGCAATTTTACCGTTCCGATATCCTCGCACTGGCGGTGGTGCGTGCAGCCCTCGCTGATGAGGACGGTATCGCCGTCGCGCAGATCGTCTATATGCGCCGCGCCCGCCGCCGCCTGTTTCAGCACGCCGCCGTGCCGGGCGAACAGGATGGAAAACGACGTCAGCGGCACGTCCTGCGGCGTCACAGCGGCGACCTGTTCAAATGCCTGGCTGTCTGTAACGACCATGCGCGGACGTTCACGCAGGCGTGAAAACGCCTGCTCCAGCGCGTCTTCTTTCGTGACGAGGGCCTGGCCGCCCGCGTCGAGTATGTCGCGGATAGTCTGCTGCTGGGGCAGAATCAGCCGGCCTTTCGGCGCGGACGCGTCGATGGGCGTAACGAGTACGACAAGGTCGCCGGGCGCGAGCAGGTCTGCGATAATCGGCGGCCGCGGCGGCTCGGCCTGCGCCAGCGACGCGATCCGCTCCCGCAGCGCGCTGATATTTTCGCCGGTTTTGGCGCTCACCCAAAACGCGCCGTCCCCGTCTGCATGCTGCGGATATTGATCGCTCTTATTGCGAACGAGCAGACATGTCACGCCGCGCGCCGCGCACGCGTCCAGCAGCGCGCGTTCCGGCGGCGTTACCTCCGCGTTCCCGTCCAACACGAGAAGCACGATATCGACGCGGTCCAGTTCGCGCATGCTCCTGCGTACGCGCTGCACGCCCAGTTCCCCTTCGTCGTCCAAGCCAGCGGTGTCGATCAGCACCACCGGACCCAGCGGAAGCAGTTCCATTGCCTTGGATACGGGATCCGTCGTCGTCCCAGCCACGTCGGATACGATGGCGAGCTCCTGCCCGGTCAACGCGTTGATCAGGCTGGACTTGCCGGCGTTGCGCCGGCCGTAGATGCCGATATGGACCCGGCCGGAAGCCGGCGTACTGTTCAGGCTCATTGCACTTCCCTCCTCAAAAACGGAAGTCGCGCGCACCCGCGCTGATTTCGGCCAGGTTTTTTCGGACAATCTCACGCACTTTTGGATTCGGCACCCGGTTGATTTCGCGCCTGATCAGCGCCTCGCCAACCTCTTTTGTACCGGGCGTCGCATAGTCCTCCAGATACTCCTGTAAGGTGATCAGGGCGTTGGGATGGCAGCAGTTGAGGATCTGCCCGCTCTTGCACAAGCTCATAAATCGGTCGCCGGTGCGGCCTTCACGGTAACATGCGGTGCAGAAGCTGGGAATGTAGTCCATCTCCATCAGCCACCTAACGACTTCGTCGAGGGTGCGGTGGTCGCTGATGTCGAACTGGGCCGTACTGTCGCGATCCGGTCCGGGCTCGGTGTAGCCGCCGACGCTGGTGCGGCTGCCGCCGCTGATCTGTGAAATGCCCAGGTGCAGCACGCGTTCGCGGCAAGCCTGGCTCTCACGGGTGGAGATGATCATGCCGGTATAGGGGACGGCGATGCGGATGACCGCCACGATTTTTTCAAATATATCGTCGCTGATCCCGTTGTCGAACTCGCCTGGATCAATGTCGTCCGCCGGACAGATACGGGGGACGCTGATGGTGTGCGGCCCGACTCCGAACGCCGCTTCGAGATGCTCCGCATGCATGAGCAGGCCCGCCAGTTCGTAGCGGTACAGTTCCAGCCCGAACAGGACGCCCAGGCCCACGTCGTCAATTCCGCCCTCCATGGCCCGATCCATCGCCTCGGTGTGATAGGCGTAGTCGTGCTTCGGCCCCGTCGGATGCAGCTGCTCGTAGCTTTGGCGGTGATATGTCTCCTGGAACAGGATATAAGTGCCGATGCCCGCATCCTTCAGCTTGCGGTAATTTTCAACCGTAGTGGCGGCGATGTTCACGTTCACGCGGCGGATCGCGCCGTTGCGATGGCGGATCGAATAAATCGTGTCGATG
>USJY01000240.1 GCA_900555065.1 uncultured Eubacteriales bacterium | reverse complement strand
AAGCCGTGCTGCAGGGCATGGGCGCGGGCGTGCCGGTCGTCCTTTCGCTGCACGCGCGCAGCGCGGAGGAGGCGGCCCGGCGGCCCCAGGCGGCAAAGCTGCTCGCGGCGGGCGCGATCGACGTGATCGCGGTCCTGGAGGGGGCCCGCCGTCCGGGCGTTGTACGGGAAGTGCTGCGCGTGCAGCGGACGCGTGGAGAAAAGGAAGGTGTGAGATATGAAAATTGCAGGGATACTGCTTCTGTTCGCAGCCGCAGGTTTGGCTGGGTTCCTGAAAGCTGCGGGTCTGCACCGCAGGACGCTTGAACTGGACGGCCTGATCCAGCTTGTCGGCCGCATCCACAGCGAGATCCGCTATTTTCGCACGCCGGCGCTGGAGCTTGTGCAGCGGCTGACCGGCCTGCATGAGTTTGAAAAGTACAGGGTGATCGCGGCCTTCCACGAACGTCTGGCCCATGCGCCGGACCTGGCCGCCGCCTGGGCGGAAACGCCCGCGTCGCAGCTCACGGACGACGACAGGCTGGTCGTGGACGAGTTCGTCGCCGCGTTCGGGAAGACAGACCTTGCAGGTCAGCGCGACGTGTGCGCGGGCACGGCCGATCGCCTGCGCCGCCAGCGCGAGGAAGCAGCGGCGGCGTGCGGCGCCAAGGCGCGTCTGTATCGCTCCTTGGGCCTGCTCGGCGGCGCGCTGATCGCGGTCGTTCTGATCTGACACTATAGAGGGACGGAGAAAACGGATATGGATGTGGATTTAATCTTTAAAATCGCGGCTGTCGGCATCGTCGTGACAGTCTTAAACCAGATACTCATGCGTTCGGGCCGGGAGGACCAGGCCATGCTGACGGCCCTTGCCGGCGTGATCGTCGTGCTGCTCATGCTTGTACAGGAGATCAAGGTATTGTTCGATACCGTGAAATCCGTGTTTGGGTTGTGATGGTATGACGTTTTTACAGATTGCGGGGGTCGGCCTTGTCATCTGCGCCTTTGCGGTTATGCTGCGCTCCTACCGTTCGGAGTACGCCCTGTTTGTCGCCATAGCGGGCGGCGTCGTCTTTCTCGCGGCCGTAGTGGCTGGAGTGGACCAGGTGCTCTCCTATGCGCAGGGACTGCTGGACAGCTACAATATTCCAGGCCAGGCCTTCGTTATCCTCATCAAATGCCTCGGCATCTCGTATATAGCGAAGATCGCGGGGGATATGTGCAACGACTGCGGGGAGACGGCCATCGGCTCCAAAATCGAGCTTGCGGCCAAGGTCGCGATCCTCATCACGGCCATCCCGCTGTTCGACGGGCTGCTGTCGACGATCAACCTGTTCGCCGGCGGCTGAGCGTAAGGGGGAAGTGTGAAATACAAGATGAAGAAACGACTGCTGTGTATCGTAGCGTCGCTGCTGCTGCTCATTCTGCCCGCGCGCGCGGCCGAGCCCGTCTCGGCAGCCGGGCTGAACGCGGACGAACTGTATGCAGAAAAGGCCGAGCAGTTCGGGCTTTCAGACCTGTACGACGGCGCGCCGGATGAAGTCCAGGACCAGCTCGGGCAGGCCGATCTCACGTCGGAGGGCGTACAGAACCTTTTGAGCTGGGAGAAAGTCGTCAATTTTTTAACCGACAACCTGGTCGAAGCGCTCAAGGACAATATGGGCGTCATCTTCAGCCTGTTCGCCCTGCTGATCGTCATGGCGATCTACGAGATTCTGCGCGACTCGTTCAACGAACGGGGGAGCGGCCGGCTGCTCGACTTTGCCTGCGCGGGCGCGGCGGCGCTGATCGTGTGCCAACCCTTCTATTCCCGCGTAAACGAGCTGACGACGGCCGCGACGCAGATGTCGGATTACATGGAAATCTCAGTGCCGGTGCTCACCTCTCTGCTCGCAGCGTCGGGGAATGTGACGAGCGCGACGGTGCTGCATCTGTTCCTCTACAACGCAACAGTGTATGCGGGCGGGCTGTTCTCCAGCTTCCTTCTGCCTCTCGCCGGCACGTATATCTGCCTGGGTATCGCCTCCGCTGTGACGGAAAACGAGGGCCTGAAGACTATGACCCTGGGCCTGCGCACCTTTGTGAACCGCTGTATCATGATCCTTACCGTCGCCTTCACCGGCCTGCTCTCGCTGCAGACGGCCATCACCGGCGCGGGCGATTCGCTCTCTAGGCGCGCGTTGAAAATGGCGGTCGGGTCCTTTCTGCCGGTGACGGGCAATATCATGTCCGACTCGGTCGACACCCTTATGAGCAGCCTCGGCATCATCAAGTCGGTCGCAGGCGTATTCAGCATTATCGTAGTATTCTATCTGATCGTAGTGCCTGTAATCAAAATGGCGGTCAACTTTATCTCCCTCAAGCTCGCCTGTTTTGCGGGCGATATCCTGGGTTCCGGACGGGTGCGGTCCATGCTGTCGATCATTGCGGACGGCTACAGCCTGCTTATTGCCATTGCATGCGGGCTCATGGCGATGTTTATCGTCTGCATCGCGATTCTACTGAAAGCGGGTGGTTCCGGATGAGTCTGTTCAGCGAATACATAAGAGTCGTCATCGGCGCGGCGGTCATCTGCGGCATGGTCACGCTGCTCGTGCCCAAGGGCCATTATGAAAAGGCCTTCCGGCTCATCACGGGCGTGTTCCTGCTCTTCTGTATGGTGACGCCCGTATCCAGGGGCCTGGGCAGCCTGAAGGACTTTGACTTTTCCGTGGACTTTGAAGACGTGCCCGCGCTGGAGGAAGGGGCGTGGGGGCAGTCGGCCATGGTGATGGAACAGCAGCTCAA
>USJY01000239.1 GCA_900555065.1 uncultured Eubacteriales bacterium | reverse complement strand
GCCCCTCGTGCGGCGCGTCCGCTGCCCCGGGCGTGAAATTCTGTCCGGAATGCGGCGCGCCCTTTGACAGCGAAAACTGAGAGGGGGCAAACCTATGATCGATTTTGAATACTATACGCCAACAAAAATCTTCTTTGGGCGCGGCGCGCAGGCCAGGGCCGGCGCGCTGGTCAGGGAATTCGGCGGCACGAAAGTGCTGCTCCATTACAGCGGCACAGCCGTTCGCCTGGGGCTGCTGGAGGATGTGAAGGCCCAGCTGGACGAACTGGGCATCGGCTATGCGGAGCTGGGCGGCGTGCAGCCGAATCCCCGGCTCGCCAAGGTGTACGAGGGCATTGCGCTGTGCAGAGAACAGGGCGTGGACTTTATCCTGGCCATCGGCGGCGGCAGCGTCATCGACTCCGCCAAAGCCATCGGCGTGGGTGCGGCCGACGACGGCGACGTGAAGGACTTCTATCTGCGCAAGCGGGTCCCGACGCGCTCCCTGCCCGTCGCCACGATCCTGACCTTCGCCGCGGCGGGCAGCGAGATGAGCATGTCCACCGTCACCACCGACGTGCACAGGAAATTGCCGCTCGACAACGATATATGCCGGCCGGTGTTCTCGATTATGAACCCCGCCCTTACCTATACCCTGCCCCCCTACCAGACCGCTTCGGGGATCGTGGATATTATGATGCACACGCTCGACCGGTATTTCACGCCGACAGAGCGGCCCATGGAGCTGACCGACGAAATCAGCGAAGGGCTGCTGCGCACCGTGATCCGCAATGCAGAGATCGTCATGCGCGTTCCGGACGACTATGACGCGCGCGCGGAAATCATGTGGGCGGGCGCGCTCTCCCATAACGGACTTACCGGCTGCGGCCAGGCGACCGACTTTGCGCCGCACATGCTCCAGCATGAGCTGGGCGGCATGTTTGACAGCGCGCACGGCGCGGGCATTGCCGCTGTGTGGGGCAGTTGGGCCAGGTATGTGTATAAAACCGATCCGCACCGGTTTGCGAAGATGGCCGTCAACGTGCTCGGCGCAGAGGCGGGCGCGGACGACGAGCAGACGGCGCTGGCCGGCATACGCGCCATAGAGGAATTCTTCCGCTCTATCGGCATGCCGACGAGTATCGCAGAACTGGAGGGATTCGAGCTTACCGACGAGCAGATCGACACGCTGGCGCGCGCCTGCGTAAGCCGGAGCGCGAGCGGAACCATCGGTGCGTTTCAGCCGCTGGGGCTTGAGGATGTGCGCGCGATTTATACCGCAGCGCGCTGACACTGCAGACCGCGATAGGTTGCGGACAGGAACCTGTGCCGCGGCCGGCGCCCAGTGCGCGGACGGGGCGCGGCTGCGCGCTGCAATCGCGCACAAACGCGCGGCAGCATGCCGGCGCCTGTACCCGGCAAAGGCGGACGACGCGGACAGGGCTGCCGGCGCCCCGTGCGCGGACGCGGCAGTTGGGGACGAAAGAGCTCCCGCATCTCCGTGCGGCCCGGGGCCGGCAGAAGCTGCCTGCCTGAATAGCCGCGCGGCGCATGGCGGAGTTTCAGCAGCGGCGCGCGGCTTTGCATACGCGTTGCATAGCGGCGCACGCGCCATACAACGGACCGCACGGCGCGGCTTCAAACGGGCAGCCGCGGCGATCGCGGACAATACGCGCAAGATACGCGCATACGCGCCGGCCGCGCCGAAAGGCAGGGCGCTGGGAAAATAGCGACCCGCCAAAGCCCCCGGCAGGGGCATGGGCGGGATCTGGACAGAACAGGGAGAAAAAATATGCCGGACACTATACTGATAGACCTGGACGGGACGCTGTTCCCGACCGACCAGGAGATTTTCACGCACACCTATTTTCGGGAACTGACAAAAAAAGTCGAGCCCTACGGCTATGAGAAAAAGCCGTTTATCGACGCGCTGTGGGCCGGAACGGCCGCCATGGTGAAAAACGACGGGACGCGGACCAACCGCGACGCGTTCTGGGACGCGTTCTCCAACCAGCTTGGCGAACAGGTCCGCGCGCTTGAACCGATGCTGGACCGGTTTTACAGCGAGGAGTTCTATGTCGTCCGTGAGCTGATCCCCGCCGGGTTCACCGTCTCGCGCGAGATTGTGCGCGCGCTCAAAGAGAAAGGATATACCGTGATTCTCGCGTCCAATCCCATATTCCCGCTTGCGGCGTATGAGACGCGGCTGGACTGCCTCGGCCTGCATGTTTCCGACTTCGCGCTTGTCACCCCCTACGAAACGAGCGTATACAGCAAGCCCAACCCATCCTACTACCGCCAGATTCTGGAACTGACCGGCAAGGCGCCGGAAAACTGCATGATGATCGGCAATAATATAAAAGAGGATATGCTCCCGGCGGCACAGCTGGGGATGCAGACCTATCTCGTGACGGACTTTCTGGAAGGCGGCGGAGACGCGGACGCGTATCCGCACGGCTCCCTTGCGGATCTGCTCGGTTTTGTACAGGCGTTCAAACCCGTACTGTAATCGCACGGTCTTCGGAGCGGATCGGGCGGCATGGCGGCGGCCGCGGGCCGACGGACGGCGGGGCTGGCGGCAACGGGCCGCTTACGCCGAGAAAATGTCTTACGCGCCCGCGCAGGGCGTGTGCGAGCCGGTTTGCCGGGACGCCCGCTTCGGACGAATAAACCGGGGCCGAGGCGGCGCAAAGGGAAATTCGTATATTTACTCTCTGGTATGAAAACAGCCTGCACTGCGGCAGGCGGGAGCGCAAGATGGATCAGATGGAGAAAACGGAGTATATTG
>USJY01000238.1 GCA_900555065.1 uncultured Eubacteriales bacterium | reverse complement strand
GCATTAAATCGCGCAGGATTAAAACTTTCCACTTATCCCCGATGAGAGTCAGCGTGGTTTCGACCGGACAGGCCGGCAGTTCTTTTTTTGCAGTTTGTGCTGTCACAGGCGCACCTCCAGTAATTGAAAACACACAATAGTTTCCATTTGGCGACTACAGCGTTTTCCCGATATAGTATTACAAGTGAAACTTACAGTTAAAGTATAATATTCCAAATGAATTGTGTCAAGAGACTGACGTTCGCACAGTATCGTCCAATGCGATGCGTTTTGAAAACATCCGACAATTCCACACGAAATGTTGGGTTTTTGCCATGTTTACACAGGCAAATTAAAATTTTTTCAAATTGCATTTTTTCGGTCTCCATTGGCTCAATCGCCGCATAACTGCACAATTGTTACCTTGCGGTAACGATCCAATGGTTTCCTGTTGGTAACTACGGCACAATAAAGTGCTTACTTTACAGCGGAAATTTGCCTTCGTATAATATAGACAAGAACTGCGGAAGCGGCCGCTCCGAAGTGACAAAACACGAACAGAAACCAGGATATTCAGGAGGAATGCAAAATGAAAATCGCAGTAATATGTGCAAATGGTAAGGCTGGTAAGCAAATCGTAAAGGAAGCGGTTTCCAGGGGTTTGGACGTAACCGCCGTGGTTCGAGAAGAGAATCAGACGCAGGCAAAGCATGTACTGAAAAAAGATCTGTATGATCTCACCGCAGCCGATCTCATGGGCTTTGATGTAGTCATTGACGCTTTCGGCGCCTGGACGGAGGATACGCTTGCCCAGCACAGCACTTCCTTGAAGCATCTGTGCGATATTCTGAGCGGCGTGCAGACCCGTCTTTTGGTTGTCGGCGGCGCAGGCAGCCTGTATGTTGATCCCGAACACACCGTCTGCGTGGCGGACGGCCCCGATTTCCCCGACGCGTTCAAACCGCTGGCCGCAGCCATGGCAAAGGCGCTCGGCGAACTTCGAAAGAGAGATGACGTCAGGTGGACGTATATCAGCCCCGCCGGTGATTTCCGTGCGGACGGAGAACGTACGGGCAAATATGTTCTCGGCGGAGAGGAATTGGTTCTCAATTCCAATGGCGAGAGTATTATCAGCTACGCCGATTATGCAATCGCCGTGATTGACGAAGCCGTAAGCGGCGGCAACGTACACAAGCGGATCAGCGTTGTCTCAGAGTAAACAAACCCAAAACAAGGAGAAACGAACATGAACAAGAACGCTTTTAAGGCTGTGAAACTTGAAAAAGGTGAAATGCATATTTACGATTTTGGCGGCGTCAGGCTGCACGCATACAAGACCAACGATTTTATTAACGATGAAGTATTTGTTGTTGAGAAAAACGGCAAAGCGGTTATCATTGAATCCCCCTGCTTCTTTGACAACAGCAAAGAGCTTACCGAATACCTAAAGGACGTCCGTGTCGAGGGTATGCTGATTGCCTATCACGGCGCCGGCGCAACCTTTATGCCGCAGGTGCCGAAGTATGCAACGAAGAATGCCGTCGCATATTCTGAAAACGGCGGCGGAAAAGCTCTGATAGATAAATTTGCAGGCGCATTCGGAGAAATTTTTGACAGTTCCGTCCATCAGATTACCAACGTGATCGACGAGGGCAAGCTGACAATCGGAGGCATGGATTTTATCATAAAGCAGACAGGGGATGCTTTCGATGTGGAAATTCCCGAAATCAACGCCGTTTACACGCATATGCTCGGACATGACTGCCATTCCATCGTTGCAGGCGCGGGCCATGCTGACGCCATGATCGCAGAGCTTAAGCGCTATATTGAAAAAGGTTATGATTTGATCCTGACTTCCCACTATACGCCTGAGGATTTAAAAGACGCCGAGACGAAAATCGCCTACCTTGAAAATCTGAAAAAGATCGCGTTAGACTGCGAGGACGCCGCCGCATTCAAAGCCAAAGTCGGCAGGCAGTATCCGCAGTACAGCGGTCAGAACTATCTCGATATGACGGCAGGCTTCTTCTTTGCTTAAACGCTGTCAGGAGAACCGGGGCTGTCAGAGATAGCCCCGGTTTTCACCTTGTGCGGGAGGAGGATTATTTGCGATGAACGCCAGCGATTTTTTAAGATTTCTGCAACAGGAGATACATACGGTAATCGCCGCAACGGTGGATGACCGCGGCCTGCCCGTGACCTGCGCCATAGATATAATGGACAGCGACGAAACCGGCCTGTATTTTCTCACAGCGAAAGGGAAAGGTTTTTATAACAGACTGAAAAGCGGCGGATATATTGCACTGACAGGGATCAGAGGCAAAGATACCATGTCCTGTGTTGCGGTATCCGTCCGTGGCAGGGTGAAAGAGCTTGGAAGCGAGCCGCTGCCGGGCTTATTGGAGAAAAATCCGTATATGAACGAGATCTATCCTTCCAAACAATCACAACGGGCGCTCACGGTTTTCCATCTTTACGAGGGAAGCGGCGAGTGGTTCGATTTGTCCCAAAAGCCTGTGGAGCGGATTAATTTTGCATTCGGCGGCGGCGAAGGAGAAAGCGCAGGTTACTTTATCACGGACGCCTGTAACGGCTGCCGCGTCTGTAAGGTGGTCTGTCCGCAAAGCTGTATTGACTTGATCTCTGTGCCGGCGGTCATCAAGCAGGCCCACTGCCTGCATTGCGGGAACTGTTATGAAATCTGCCCGGCAAAGGCAATCGAACGGAGGTAACGGTATGACACAGAACGAACGGCTGGATTTTCTGCTCCATTATCTGATAAAGGAGCGC